>NZ_JAMYJY010000248.1:0-448 GCF_024136985.1 Haloferax sp. AB510 | reverse complement strand
CGGACCGACCAGTCGGCCGCCGCGGTGATGTTGAGGACGGCGGGCGCGGGCACCGGGTAGGACCCGTGGCTCATCTCGGCCTCGCCGCCGCCGACGGCGACCGGGCCGGTGACGACGCGGTCCACGCCGAGGTCGTCGAGGAGGAGACAGACCCCGACCACGTCGGCGATGGCGTCGTCTGCGCCGACCTCGTGGAAGTGGGTCTCGTCGAGGTCCGTGCCGTGGACCTCGGCCTCGGCCTCGCCGAGCACGCGGAAGATGGCCGTCGCGTCCTCGACGACGCCCGCGGGCAGACCCATCGACTCGACGAGTTCGACGACCTCGGGGAAGGTCCGGTGCGGGCCGTGACCTTCGGCGTGGGTGTGGTGGTCGTGGGAGTGTGAATGGTCGTGGTGGTCGTTGTTGTGTGAGTGCGAATGGTCGTTGTTGTGTGAGTGCGAATGGTCGT
>NZ_JAMYJY010000247.1:0-455 GCF_024136985.1 Haloferax sp. AB510 | reverse complement strand
CGCTGTCAGCCAGCCGATGTACCCATTGCCAAACCGCTTGGTGGGAGCGTTCAACGCCGAGTAATCGAAGAACTTCTTTTGTCTCTCTGAGTGAACAACCGGTCGCGTGGAGCTGGACGGCGAACACCCTGACGGGCGTTGCCGTCCGCTCACGCTCCCAAGTTTCTTCTAAATCGGTCGCAAAGCACTCGCTGAGCAGGTCTGCGAGCGTCATGACCAATTCATTCAATGACCTGCTCGTTCCTCAAACTGGCTTAACTAGACAGTGCCCCTACGTGCTTCACACAACGTCTGGTAGTGCGTCCGAATTGTTTGAGTTGAGGTAGCACTCACGGTCGCAACACGCGCCTGCGTGAGCGGCCAGTCTCGCTCAGCCGCAGCGGTATACACACACGCTGCAGCGACTGCATGCGGATTCGCGCCACGATGAGCCCACTCATCGCTCGATGTCTCGG
>NZ_JAMYJY010000246.1:0-459 GCF_024136985.1 Haloferax sp. AB510 | reverse complement strand
CCATGAATGGCGCGTCCGGCGAGTACAGCGTCCGCACCGAGGAGGTCGGGTAGAATTCCCTGCCGACCTCGCCGAGGGATTCGATGCCGTCGCCGAGGCGCGCTCGAACCGCCGGCTGTTCGAGGAGGTAGTCAGCCTGCCACGGGTGGACCGGGACGAGTCCGTCGTCGGTATTGTCATCGAGGTGTTCGGCGACGAACGACTCGGGGACCGACTCGTCCGCCCGGAGCGCGTCGGCTATCCACGCCGGGGCGCTCCGGTCGAGCGTCGAGTCGTGGTCGAGGAGGCCGGGTTCGACCCGGAAGTAGTGGAGCTGGAACGACCCGCGTAGCTCCGGGGCGAACCGCGGTTCGTCGTGCGGCGCGATGCCCTGCCTGCTCTTGGGTGTCGGGTGTCTGTGGTGGCCGAAGACGAGCGACTGCTCCGCGTTGCGGAAGGTGGTGTCGAAGCCGTACAGTC
>NZ_JAMYJY010000245.1:0-503 GCF_024136985.1 Haloferax sp. AB510 | reverse complement strand
TACTCGAAGAGTTCGACGGCCTGGTCGTAGCGGGCGGCGGGCTCGTCCCAGTCGACGACCTCGAAGAACGCGGAGACGAAGTCGCCGCGGGCCGGGCCGTAGTCATGGTAGTACGAGTGCTCCCAGACGTCGAGCGCGAGGATGGGGTGGGAGCCCCAGAGCGCACCCTGGTCGTGCTTGTCGACGACGACGTTCCGAAGCTGGTTCGAGAACGAGTCGTAGACGAGAAGCGCCCAACCGCCGGCCGCGCCGGCCGCCGCTTCGAATTCGCCCTTCCAGGCTTCGTAGGAACCGAAGTCCTCGGCGATGCGCTCTGCGAGCGCACCTTCAGGCTCGTCGCCGCCTTCCGGCGACATGTTCTGCCAGAACAGGTCGTGCAGAATGTGTCCCGAGCCGTTGTGGGTGACGTTGCGCAGCGCGCCAGCGGAGGAACCAAACTCACCTGCGTCGCGGTTCTCGGCGAGGGTCTCCTCGGCCGCGTTCCAGCCGTTGACGTAGCCCTG
>NZ_JAMYJY010000244.1:0-531 GCF_024136985.1 Haloferax sp. AB510 | reverse complement strand
TGAACGGCGTCGCATACGGCCACAGCGAGGCCGCAGAGAGCGAGGACCCGCTGGAACAGCACCGCGCCCGGACCCGCACGAGCCTGTCCCGTCCGTCGCAGACGCAACGGAAACGCCTCGTGCGGCAGCCCGGTGCGGGCTGGACGCCCGCGGACCCACAGCTCGTCGCGGCCGAGTTTGAGCGCAGGCCCGGCAGGTGCACAGCCGGCCCTGAGTGAGCCCCGGACCGTGGCATATTGGGGGTGAGCACGGCGAACCCCCAATAGCCACCGCAGCCCGGGCGAACGAGGGGTGAGGGCAAGTGCCCGAACGGCGAGCAGCCCGCCCGGACCGCGCAAGCGGCCACGTCTGAACCAGCCGACCGGCGGCGCGACCGCATCGAGGGAGCGCTGACGCAACGGCTGGTGAAGATGCAGCCAGCCCGGTCTCGGTCACGGCCCGGATGCGGGTCGAGTGCTCGCAGACCCGCCCTCGGGGCTGACCGGTATCGGGTGGCTGCACCCGGCCCGACCCGGCCCCGCGACCGTGCCC
>NZ_JAMYJY010000243.1:0-555 GCF_024136985.1 Haloferax sp. AB510 | reverse complement strand
CCCGTGTCGACCCTCGCCCGCCGGCTGACGGGCGACTCCTCGGAGCGACCGACCTCGACACCGGCGCGGTCGCCCGCCGGTACGAGTGCCCGCGCGGTCCCGTCTACCACCTCACGCCGCCCGAATCGACGCTCGACCAGCGCGCCGCGCGCACGCTCGAAGCCGCCCACGACCAACTCGCCCGCGGCGCTGTCGATGCCGGCCCGCGCGCGCCGGGCCGTGCCGTCAGACTCGTCGCGGACCCGGACGACCCGGTCGAGACGCTCGCGGCGATTCTGGCGAAGCACACCGCGGGCCACGGCGTCCTCGACGACCTGTTTTCGGACCCCACGGTCTCGGACGTGTACGTCTCGACGCCCGCCGACGAGAACCCGATTCGCGTCGTCGTCGACGGCGTCTCGATGCCGACGAACGTCCGCCTCGCGCCCGGCGGCGCGGAGTCGCTTGCCTCCCGCCTGCGTCGCGTGAGTGGCGCGTCGTTCTCCCGTGCCGACCCGACACTCGACACCGTGGTCGAGGCCGGCGGCGTGAACGTCCGGGTCGCGGGCGTGACCG
>NZ_JAMYJY010000242.1:0-557 GCF_024136985.1 Haloferax sp. AB510 | reverse complement strand
AGATTGCCAGACGCGACTGGACGCCACTCAACGACTGGAAAATTTTCCACGACTTCTTCCACAAAGGGCCGCACTGCCGCCTGCTGCGCGTTGATCTGAAAACGGGTGAAAGCACCACCATTCATGACGAGAAGATCTGGCTGGGACATCCGATTTATCGCCCGTTCGATGACAATACCGTGGCCTTCTGTCATGAAGGGCCGCACGACCTGGTCGACGCCCGCATGTGGCTGGTGAACGAAGATGGCAGCAACGTGCGGAAAGTGAAAACGCACGCGGAAGGTGAAAGCTGTACACATGAATTTTGGGTGCCGGACGGGTCCGCGCTGATCTACGTTTCTTACCTGAAAGGTCAGCAAGGGCGCACCATCTCCCGCTTCAACCCGGACACCGGCGTGAATGAAGCGGTAATGAACATGCCCGCCTGTTCGCATCTGATGAGCAACGTCGACGGCACCCTGCTGGTTGGCGACGGCTCCGGTACGCCTGTCGATGTGAAAGACACCGGCGGCTACACCATTGATAACGATCCTTATCTGTATGCCTTTGACGTGGCG
>NZ_JAMYJY010000241.1:0-564 GCF_024136985.1 Haloferax sp. AB510 | reverse complement strand
ATGTTTTTCCGGAAGGATGGAAAGCGTCATCGCCTGAGTGTCGCGGTACTGGCCTATCTTGTCATCCTCGCCGCCGGATTCAATGCCTTCAACATTCTGCTCGGCCACTACGTTCAGGTTAACCTCGGCGATCTGCTGCTTAACACCGTCATCTGCATGGCGGTGTGGCTGGCTCGCGGTAACCTGGCGAAGGTCGTCATAACGGAGTAGTCCATGCAAACCAGCGAAAAGGGGATAGCCCTGATCAAAGAATTCGAAGGCTGCAAGCTAAACGCCTACCAGGACAGTGTCGGCGTATGGACGATCGGCTATGGCTGGACCCAGTCTGTCGACGGAAAACCAATCCGCGCCGGGATGACGATTAAGCAGGAAACAGCAGAACGTCTGCTGAAGACCGGGCTAGTCAGCTATGAAAACGACGTGTCCCGCCTGGTCAAAGTTGGCCTGACTCAGGGGCAATTCGACGCCCTGGTGTCGTTCACGTACACCTCGGCGCCAGTCGCTGTCGACATCGACTCTTCTGCGAAAACTCAACGCCGGTGATTACGCTGGCGCTGCCGATCA
>NZ_JAMYJY010000240.1:0-566 GCF_024136985.1 Haloferax sp. AB510 | reverse complement strand
CATTATGGAGCAAGCGCAAAATACCGCAGAATGGGTATTAATGTCGCCAGGGGCGATGCTGCCGGTGACAAAAGCCGTTGCTGCACACACCGTTTACAAAGATAACCCGGCTATTAAAGCCTTTGGCGATCTGACGACTCAACTGATTGCTCAGTATCCGCATATGCAGGTCTTTGGTTCCGTCGGTGAGAAGAATTTCACAGGGATGGGGGATGTCACCGGCTCCGCTACTTCTCAGTGAAATGGTCAATCAGGTGACAGTAGGAAAACAGGAGACTGCCCCCGCGCTGGAACGCAGCCAGCAGCGAGTAGCTGAACTTTTGCAACGCCATTAACCCTCAAAAAAAAACGCCGCATTACGCGGCGTTTGTTTCTCATTGACCATGCCAGCGTTATTATTCGCCGATCTTAGTCCAGGTATCACGCAGACCGACGGTACGGTTAAATACCGGTTTTTCTGCCGTGCTGTAACGGCTGTCCAGGCAGAAGTAACCCTCACGTTCAAACTGGAACGCTTTACCGGCTTTAGCGGCTTTCAGAGACGGCTCGGCATAACCCTGCTTGAT
>NZ_JAMYJY010000239.1:0-592 GCF_024136985.1 Haloferax sp. AB510 | reverse complement strand
CCGGTCCGCGCGACCGACACGCTCGGTCCCGAACCGCCGTCCTCGACGACGGTCCACTCCGCGACGCTCGACGTGCCGAGCGGGTTCCCCGCCGCCCGCGAAGACGCGCTCGCCGCCAGCGACGACAGCTTCGACGCCGTCGCTCGCGTCGTCGCAAATCGGACCGTCTCGGGGCTGTTCCCGCCCGCGCTCGCCCGTCTCGCGCTCCGGGGCGACGAGCCGGTTTCGACGCTGATGACCCACCGGTACGAGCGGGCCGGGACGCTGGTGAACGCCTCCGTCGCGCCCGAAGTCGCCCGCGAGGAGACTCGCGCCGCCAACGCCGACCTCGCGGCGGCGCTGGCCCCGCGCTTCGCCGACGCGATGCGCGCCCGGTACGACACCCCGCGCGCCGCCGCCGAGGCCGTCTCCGTCGGTCGCGTCACTATCGCCGTCAGGACGTGGTCAGCGTGAGGCTCGCCGACGACAACCGCGGTCGGGTTCCCTTCGCCCTGCTCGGCGTGTTGCTCCTCGTCGGGAGCGCGACGTTCTCCGGCGCGCTCGCGGGTCACGACCCCGTGGCCGACCGCCGCGTCGACGACGCGATGGACCG
>NZ_JAMYJY010000023.1:0-41510 GCF_024136985.1 Haloferax sp. AB510 | reverse complement strand
CGCCCGCGCGGCGTCAGGGGTCATCGCCCGCGCGAGTCGCTCGAACGGGGCCGCGGCGGGGCAGACGGCGACGCGTCCCTCGGTGTCGGTTTCGAAGTCTACCAGCCCCGACTCCAGCGGCACGTCCGCTGCGTCGGTGACGAGCGACGTCGCGTCGGGGTCGAGCGCTCCCGAGACGTAGTCTGAGAGTCCCTGCGTGGCGAACGCCGCGTCGAGGACCACCACGTCGCGGCCGTCGCTCGCGAGCGCCGCGGCGAGTTCGAGCGTCAGTCGGGTCGTCCCCGCGCCGCCGGCGACGCCGACGAGCGCGGTGGTTCTGGGGGGAATCGGCATACCGCGACTGGTCGGGTTCTCGAATTAATAGCTTCGGTCGGCCGGAATTGGTGTCGTCGGACGATACTATTCAGCTCACAGAGATGATTTTGACGGCCGGCGGTGGGGCTAGACCGACCACTCGTCGTCGGCCGCGTCAGGGTCAGACCCCGGCACGGCGTCCGTACAGGCCCGGTAGAAGCAGACCTTGTAGGTTCGCCCGACGAGCGTGGTGACCGTCGAGCCGACGGCCACGACGGCGATATCGACCGCCGACATCGGCGCTTGGAACGCCGTCACCGCGCCGGCGACGGTGGTCGCCCCGTCGAGGCTGACGAGCCAGAGGACCGGCAGGTCGACGACCGAGGTCACGGCGGTCGCCACGACCGCGTAGCCGACGACGTGCCGGAGATTGCCGAAGACGAAGTCGACGCTGCGGCTGAGTGACCCGCCCGCGGTCTTCCCGTCGAGGACGACGGCGGTGTCGAAGAACGTGAAGACGTAGATGACGACCACCATGGTGACGCCGGCCACGCCGAGCGCCCCGAGTTCGACGAGCGTGAGGCTCGCGGAGCCGTTCAGCACCGCGTTGAATCGGTCGAACCCGATGTAGCCGAGGACGCCGCCGCCGACGACCATCGCGACGACGACCACGACGAGGCCGGCGAGGAGCGTCGCGCCGAACAGGCTGACGTAGTAGCGCTGTGCCGCGGTGGACGCGCGCAGGTCGGTGTCAGAACCGGGCCGCGCGCCGTCGGCGACGGTGTAGAACGCGCCGATGAGCGCCGGCACAGCGAGGAGTTGGAGGAGCGAGCCGACGGCACCGGTCGGACCGGAGGCGCTGTTCAACGCGCCGATGAGCCCGAACGCGAGGGCGAACGCGACGAGCACCGGCGTCTCGGTGACGATTCGGAGGGCCGTTCGAAACGATTGGAGGACTGTCACGACAGCCGGTACTCACGGCGGCCCTATGTGTGTTTATGTCGACACGATTGGCGGAGAGACGGAGCGCCGGCTGGAACGAGACCCGCTTCAACCCGAGATGGCCGCCTCGATGTCGGCCAGTTCCTCGTCGGAGAGGTCGGGTCGCTCGCCCGCGACGGCGTGGATGGGACTGCCGCCGTCGCCCTCGAACCGCGGGACGATGTGGACGTGGACGTGGTCGACTTCTTGGCCGGCGGCGGGGCCGTTGTTGATGCCGACGTTCGTCGCGTCGGCGTCGACCGCCGCCTCGACGCGCGGGACGAGGTCGTTCACGGCGGCGAAGAGGTCGGCGGCCGCGTCGGCCGGCACCTCGTCGAGTCGGGAGTGGTGTTCCTTCGGAACGACGAGCGTGTGGCCGGGCGCGAGCGGGTTGGCGTCGAGGAACGCAAGCGAGTGGTCGGTCTCGTGGACGATTCGGCCGGGGATGTCGCCGTCGACGATGGCGCAGAAGATGCAGTCGGACATACGTGGCACGTCGATTGGCGAGGAAAAGAAAGTTCGCACCGGTTCGGCGTCGGGGTCGCGTCAGTTCCGCCCGGTGGACCGTTCGCGGTCGGCGGCGTCGTATTCGCGGCCGACTCCGGTGTTCCCCTTGTCGGCGGCCGCGCCGACACCGTCACCGCCGTTACCCTCGCCACCGCCGAACCGCGCCCGAATTCGCGCCAGTCGCTTCTTCACGCCGGCGACGAACGGGTCCATCGCTTTCACGAACGGGTGGAGAACGACGTCGATAATCAGGTCCGCGATGAGGTCGCCGAGCATCGGTGTGATCGAATAATGTCAACCACCATCCATGAATGTGTGGGTCGAGCGACGCGGTCGTCACCGCCGTCGCGGTTATTCCGCTCGGCGCGGCGGCCTCAGGGGAGACGGGATTCCAAGTCGGCCAGATACTCGTCTAACTCGTAGCCGAGTCGGGAGAGCCACACGTCGCGGTAGGAGGGGTGTAAAAGCGGGACCACGGTGTAGCCGAACCGCTCGCTCTCGACGGGTTCGAGGACGGTATCGAGGAAGCCGTCCAGCGAGGCGTCGTCGAGCGCGAGAACGCTTTCGGTCGCGTGGCGGCCGGTCGGGACCACCACGTCGGGGTCGACGGCTTCGAGTTCGGCGACGAGGTGGTCGCGGCAGTTCGCCTTTTCGGCGGCGGTGGGCGCGCGGTTCGACCCCTCGCCGTCCGAGGGAAAGCACTTGACGGCGTTCGTGTAGAAGACGCCCGACTCGTAGCCGACGGCGGCCATCGTCTCGCGGATGCGGCGGCCCGAGTGCCGGGCCGTGTAGGACATCCCGGTCCAGTTGCCGCCCCGCCAGCGGTCGGCGTCGGGATTGCCCGCACCCGGCGCTTCCCCGACGACCATCACAGTCGCGTCGTCGGGGCCGACGCCCCACGAGATGCGGTTTCAGCACTCGACGAGCGCCGGACAGCGCGCGCAGTCGGACTCGAGGACAAGCGTCTCGTCGTCGTCAGGGAACCGCGGGTCGGCGTCGGCCATCTACTCCGTCAGGGGGAGCACGATGCCGAAGATAATCGGCGAGAACAGGACCAGTGCGATGCCGATCCACTCGGCGTCGAAAAACAGCGTGCGCTCCCAACCGGGGATGGAACCGCCGCTCATGGCGAGGGCGACTTTCGCGCCGACAGCGCCGAACAGGAACAGCGCGAGCCCCAGTCCGAGGCCGGTCTTGGTCATCCGCGGGTAATCGATGTCTCCGTAGCGTCCCATGTTACTCCGAGATACGGGGACTGGGAAAACCGTTTCGAGAGACTGTGTGGTCTGTTACCGTTCGAGTTCGTCGGCGACGGCGGGCGCGACGGACACCTCGCTCACGTCGCGCTCGATGGTGTCGGTGCCGACGACGCGTTCGATACCGGCGCGTGCGAGTTTCGTGCGGGCGTTGCGGGCGAGAAGCGGGTGGACGGTCGCACAGAAGACGCGCTTTGCGCCGCCGTCGGCGAGGACGGTCACGGCCTCGCTCATGGTCGACCCGGTGGCGATGATGTCGTCGGTGATGACCACGTCGCGGCCCTCGAAGTCGGCGTCGCTCGGCGTGATTTCCACGTCGGTCCCGGAGTGGCGCACCTTCTCGAAGTAGTCGGTCTCGCCCTCGCCGTAGGCGTCGCGAACGGTCTCTGCGATGCCGATGGCCCCCGAGTCGGGCGACAGAAACAGCGGGTCGTCGAGTGCGGGGAGCGGTTCGGCGAGTCGCCCGGCGGCGTCGACGATGTCGACGGGCACGTCGAAGAACTCCGAGACGGCGTCCTCGTGGGGGTTGACGAGCACGACGCGGTCGGTCGTCGTGCTCACGGCGCGGGCGACCGCGCGGGCCGAAATCGGGTGGCCGGCCTCGAACGCCTTGTCCTGTCGGGCGTAGCCCATGTACGGGATGACCGTCGTGACTTCGGACGCACCGGCCTCGCGGACCGCGTCCTGCAGTTGGAGGAGTTCGACGTAGGCGTCGTTGCTGGCGGTGCTGGCGACGATGGTGGCGGCGTCGGCGTCGAAGCCGGGGACCGCGGCCAACGTCTCGCCGTCGGGGAAGCGGTCGTACTCGACGGCCGCGAGCGACTCGCCGAGTTCGGAAGCGAGCGCGGCCGCGAGTGCCTGGGAGGATGCGCCGGGTACGAGCATACCCGTTCGTCTCTCGTGGGGGGTAAAACCGCTTTTCGTTGCGTTCAGCCCCGTCGCGTGTCAGCGAACCGCGACGCCGACCGTGTCCAATCCGAGCACCTGCGTCCGCCAGTCGCCTCCGGTCAGCCGAACGCAGAAGCTCCCCGCGTCGGTGACGGCGTAGGCGGCCCGAGCGTCGTGGGCGAGCGCGACGACCGTCTCGTCCAGCGGAATCGGTGCGTCGTCCCACGCGCCCGCCTCGTCGCCGCGCGCGACGACGCCGTCCGGTCCGACCGCGTGGGCGCGGCCGTCCGGCATCGACGCGACCGCCGAAAACGCCCCGTCGAGCGTGTCCATCCAGCCGTTGCCGAGCGCGTACAGCCCCGAGTCGGTCGCGGCGAGCGGGGTTCCCGAGTCGCCGCCGAGACGGCCCGCGGGGTCGGACACGTCGTTCACGTCGTCGAGGCCGACGTGCGAGAGACCGTCGTCGCCGATACGGTAGACGCCGTCTTCGGCCGCGACGAGGCTCCCGTCGAGGGCGCGGACCGATTCGGCCTCGCCGAGGTCGGTCCACCCGGACTCGTCGAAGCGGGCGACGCGACCCGAGTCATCCGCGGCGACGACGCGATTGCGGTGGAAGCCGACGGCCGTCGCGGGGCCGAAGTCGAGTTCGTGGTAGTCGTCGTCCCGCGCGAGCAGCACGTCCTCGTCGGTGGCGACGGCGACTTCCCCGGGCGACCCGGCGGCGTCCCGCGCGGTGCACCGGCGGTCGACGCGGAAGCCTCCGACGAGGTCGTCGGACACGTCCACGGTCACGACCCCGACGTCCGCGGCGACGTACACCGTCTGCTTGTCGGACTTGTCCGCGTACACTCGCTTTTCGTCGATAGAGAGGTCGAAATCAGCCATCCGTTGGACCGAGGTTCGCGGCGGGGTTCGGAAAGGATTGTGGTCGTTCCCGCGGCGCGGCGACGGGCCGAACGAGCGCGTCGTTGAGAACTGAGGTTACAGAAATTCCCGCACGTCGGAGTACCACATGTCGTGGTGGTCGAGCTCGCCGAGCGCCTCGGCCACGTCGACCGCGAGGACGTGCCAACAGCGCTCGCCCTCGTCGGGATCAAGGTTGTACTGGGAGTCCTTGCAGGTACAGCCGCGGTCTTCGACCACGTACTCGTCGTCGTAGCCGACGACCACGTCGAAGTCGCGGTAGCGCTTCACCCGTCGCTCGGAGACGGCCTCGATGGCCGTGACGCCCCGGTCGCCGTGGGCGTCGACGATGGCCTGCACGATGTTCGGCGAGAGCCGCCCGGTCTCCGCGAGCGCCGCTCGCCAGTCGTCGGCCGAATCCACGTCCCCGACTTCGTCGGTGGCGGTGAAAACGCATTCGATGCCGCAGGGTGGACCGACCGCCGCAATCGAATCGCGCAATCGCGTCGCACAATCGCATCGCAACCGGTTTCCGCCCGCGCGGGGGACTGCGGGTATGCACGTGAGCGAGGGAGGCGTCGAAATCGAGGTTCCCGACGCCCGCGACGGGGCGTCAGCGGGGACCGGCGACGATGTCTTCTACAACCCCACACAGGAGTTGAACCGGGACATCACCGCGGCCGTCCTCCGCGCCTTCCGCGAGCGCGAACCCCGCGCCGAGAGCTACCTCGATGCGATGGCCGCCTCGGGAATCCGGGGCGTCCGCGCCGCCGCCGAGGGCTACGACGTGACCTGCGCCGACCTCGACACCGATGCCGTCGAACTCGCCCAGTCGAACCTCGACCGCGCCGGCAACGGCGGCGAGGCGGTCCACCGCAACGCCAACGCCCTCATGTACGACTCCGTCTTCGACGTGGTCGACCTCGACCCCTTCGGCACGCCGATGCCCTTCGCGGACCCCGCCTTCGCCAACACCCGCGACCTCGTCTGCGTCACCGCCACAGACACCGCCCCGCTGTGCGGTGCACACCAGAAAAGCGGCATCCGGAAGTACGGCTGTCTCCCGCAGAACACCGACTACCACCCCGAGATGGGCCTTCGGACGCTCCTCGGCGCGATGGTCCGCACGGCCGCCCGCTACGACAAGGCGGCCGTCCCGATTCTCGCGCACGCGACGCGCCACTACGCGCGGGCGTATCTCGAACTCGACGAGCGGGCGACGAAGGCCGACGAACTCCTCGAATCGACCGGCTTCGTCTATCACTGCGAGGACTGCCTCCACCGTGAGGCAGAGCACTCGCTCATCGCCCACCCACCCGAGGCGTGCGCCAACTGCGACTCGACCCGGATTCTCGAAGCCGGCCCCATCTGGCTCGGTCCCGTCTCCGAACCCGCGTTCGCCGAGGCCGTCCGCGACGAGGTGACGGACGACTTCGGGACCGCCAAGCGCGCCCGAAAGCTCCTCGACACGCTCGCGGTCGAACTCGACACGCCGACCCACTTCGACCAGCACCGCCTCTGTAAGCTCTGGGGGCGCTCGGCCTCGAAGATGGAGACGTTCCTCGAAACCCTCCGCGACGCAGGCTACGACGCTACCCCCGCGCACTACCACGGAACCGCGTTCAAGACCGACGCGACGGTCGCGGAGATTCGCGAGGCGACCGCCGCGCTTGACCCCGAGGCCTGAGAGCAACCCCGCGGCCCGAGCGCCCCGAACCCGAGCAACCGCCCCCGGAACCGCCTCACGCCGCCGCGTCGGCGAGTAGCTTCTTTGTCTCCCGTGTCGTTTTGGTGATACGTGAGCGCCAAGATTCGAACCGCCGTCCCTCTCGCACGGACCGTCGTCGACACGATTCGGGAGAAGGAAATCTCGTTTCTCGCGGCCAGCATCTCGTACTACGCGCTCGTCTCGCTGATTCCGCTTCTCGTGCTCGGCGTCGTCGTCGCCACCGCGGTCGGCGGCGCGGAGTTGCAGGCGCAACTCCAGTCGCTCGTCGAGCAGTATCTCGTCCCGACCGGGCAGGACCTCGTCGAGGAGGCCCTCACGGACCGAACCGGACAGGGAAGCGTCGGGGCGGTGAGCCTCGCGTTGACGGTCTGGGGCGCGCTGAAGCTCTTTCGCGGCCTCGACATCGCGTTTTCGCGGATCTACGGCTCCGAGGCGGGCGGTATCCTCGACCAACTTCGCGACGGCACCATCGCCCTCGCCAGCATCGGCGTCGGCACCATCGGCGTCGCGGTGGTGACCGCGCTCCTCGGCCTCCTCGACGTGCCGTTTCTCCAACTGCTCTCGCCGCTTCTGTTGCTGCTCACGCTCTGTGCGGCGTTCTTCCCGCTGTACTACGTCTTTCCCGACGCCGACCTCTCGCCGCGGCAGGTCGTCCCGGGAACCGTCCTTGCGGCTGTCGGCTGGACCGTCCTCGGGATTGGCTTCGGCATCTACGCGTCGGTGGCCGGCGCGTCGGTCGCGGGTGCGCTGGGGACGCTCCTGTTGCTCGTGACATGGTTCTACTTCTCGGGGCTCATCCTGCTTTCGGGCGCGGTCGTCAACGCGGTCCTCGCGGGGGTCGGCGGCGACGCGCCGCCCGCGGAACCGCGTGACCCGCCGGGGGGACCGCCCGGAGTGGACCGGCAGGTACAACATACGGGAGGCCGACATGACGCTCGTACGGATATGAGCGACGACCGAGGTGACACCGATGGGCCGCGGACGGAGGACGCCGGCGACGCGGAGACCGGCGCGTCCGTCTCCCCGCGCGGCGCTCCCGACATCGAGGAGCTGGAATCGCAGGTCGAGGAACTCCGGGCCGACCTCGACGCGTTCGAGGACGACGTGACGGACCGGACGGTCGAAAAGCCCAAGCTCGAAGCCGAGTTGAAGCGCTACGTCCGCCGCCGGATGCGCCGCGGCAAGGCCCGCGGCTGGGGTCCCTACCTCGTGCTCGGCTACGGCGTCGTCCTCACGCTCGGCGCGTTCTACTACCTCCAGTCGGACCTCATCGCGGTCGTCGCCATGCTCATCATCTTCCTGTCGACGCTCGGGCTCTACGTCCTGTTCGTCATTTTCGGCATCGGCCTGAACGCGCTCGGCCTCCCCGGCCGCGCCGTCGACGCGGTCCGCGAACGCCGCGGCTGAGATGTTCCGGTTCGCACTTCCCCTCCAGACCCGTGGCTTCGGCGAGCTAGCGCTTGCGGACGCACCGGACGCGCTCGTCTTCCTGTTCGGGCTCGTCACCCAACTCGGCGACCAGTGGTTCTTCTTCGTCGCGTTCACCTCGCTGTACTGGCTCTGTCGCCCTCGAATCACGGCACGCCCGCGGCGGACTGCGGCCTCCTTCGTCGGCCTCGCGTTTATCTCCCTGTCACTGGTGACGGCGCTCAAAGTCGGCTTCGCGCTCCCCCGCCCGCCGACGGCCGACATCGCCTCGGCACCGAACTGGCCTGCCCCGCTCGCGGACCTGTTCGTCTCGTTCACGACCGACGACGGCTTCGGGTTCCCAAGCGGGCACGCACTCGGGACCACGGTCGTCTACGGGGCCGCCGCGCTGCTGCTCGACGTGTGGGACCGACGGCGACGCGTCCTCGCCGCCGCGGCTATCGTCGCAACAGTCGCACTCTCCCGCGTCGTCATCGGGGTTCACTACGGTATCGACGTCGTCGTCGGCGTGCTCCTCGGGCTCGTCGTGTTGAAAACCGTCTTCACCGTCGCTGCCGCAGACGACGCCCCCGGCCACCTCGACCCGACGCGACTGTTCGCACTCGCGGTCGGGCTCAGTGCCGTGGCCCTCGCAGTGGTCGTCGCGAGCGGGGCGTCGCACCACACGGCAAACGCGTCTGCCGCTCTCGGTGGGTCGCTCGGCGGCCTCGTCGGCTGGTCCCGGCTTTCTGACCACGAGTCGCTGCCGACACTGTCGCTTCCGGCCGCATTCGTGTCGCTCCTCGCTGCGGGCGCGCTCTGGGTCGCTGCCGACGCGCTTCAGGTGGTTCCAATCGCGATTCTCGCGACCGGAACTGCCGTCGCGTTCATCCTCGTCGCGCCGCGGATACAGGGCCGACTGAGCAACAATGCGGCGGCTGGGGAAGCTGCCGGACGGTAGTCGAACAGGGTACCGATTTAGGACGCTAGTCGGGCGGCGAAGAATGTCCACGGGTCGCTGTCTTCCCCGTCGCCGTCTGCTTCTTCGGCCTCGGTTTCTGCGTCTACGTCCTCAGCCTCGGTTTCTACGTCTGCGTCCTCGGCGTCAACGTCTTCTCCGTCTCCTTCGTCCGGGTTCAACGTCTCTGGCGCGCCCCACGTGTCGGTGACGCGGAACCCCGCGTTCTGTAGTTGCGCGCGCGTCTCGTCCGCACCGGCGATGTTCCACTCCATTCGAACACCGCTTTCGAGCCAGTCGGGGTTCTCGCCAGCCCACTCGTCCGACCCTTCACACAGGAGGACGCGGCCACCGGGCCGAAGGACCCGCGCGAACTCGTCGATGACTGTCTGGTGGTCGTCCATCGGAACGTGAATCAGCGACCAATAGGCAACGACGGCATCGAAGGTGTTCGATTCGAACGGGAGTGTCGTCATATCCCCCTGCAGAAGCGGTGCGTTGGGGACGTTCTCGGCGGCCCGCGACAACTGCCCGCGCGAGAAGTCGAGTCCAACCGGGTCCGCTTCGGACGCCAACCGAGACAGAATCGGTGTCCCCTGCCCGCAGCCCGCGTCGAGTACGCGAGGTGACGCAGAGAGCGAATCGAGAAACTCCGCGAGAATGTCTGTTCCATCTCCATCACCAGTGCGCTGTTCGGCGTACACTGGAGCCAAGTCGTCGTATCCCCGACGAACGTCGTCTTTGTTCACTCTCACTGACCACTGGTGACTCTCGATGTTGTAAGTGCCTTGTGCTGTTCTGAGAACAAGTCATCTGACTATCCGCCCGGTTCTGCCGCTCTCGGTGGTGGGGTCCGAAAGATAAGAGACTGCGTGGAGTTCGTCGCGCTTAGAACGTCTCGAGGTACCGGTCGAGTTCCCACTGGGAGACGTCGACGAGGTAGTCCTTGAACTCGGAGCGCTTGGCTTCGACGAACTTCTCGTAGACGTGGTCGCCCAGGGCGTCCTGGATGACTTCGTCCTCTTCGAGGGCGTCGACGGCGCCGCCGAGGTCCTTCGGGAGCGTCTCGATGCCGTACTCTTCGCGCTTCTCCTCGTCGAACTCGTAGATGTTCTCGCGGACCGGGTCGGGGCAGTCGAGGTCCTTCTCGACGCCGTCGAGACCGGCGTGGATGAGCGCGGCGAACGCGAGGTACGGGTTACAGGACGGGTCGGGGAAGCGGGCCTCGATACGCGAGGCGGCCGGCGTGCGGGCGGCCGGCTTGCGGATGAGCGCCGAGCGGTTGCGGTCGGACCACGCGATGTAGACCGGCGCTTCGTAGCCGGGGACGAGGCGCTTGTAGGAGTTGACCGTCGGGTCGGCGACGGCCGTGATGGCAGGCGCGTGCTCGAGGATGCCCGCGACGAAGCTCTTGGCCGTGCCGCTCAGGTCGAACTCGTCGTCGCCGTCGTGGAACGCGTTCTCGCCGTCCTGGAACAGCGAGATGTGGGTGTGCATGCCGGACCCGTTGATGCGCGGGATGGGCTTGGGCATGAACGTCGCGTGGAGGTCGTGTTCGGCCGCGATGGCGCGAACGACGGACCGGAAGGTGGCGACGTTGTCGGCCGTCGAGAGGGCGTCGTCGTACGTGAAGTTAATCTCGTGCTGACCCTCGGCGACCTCGTGGTGCGAGGCTTCGATGTCGAAGCCCATGCTCTCGAGGCCGTAGATGATGTCGCGGCGCACGTCGGACGCGAGGTCCTTCGGGGCGAGGTCGAAGTAGCCGCCGGCGTCGTTCGTGACGGTCGTCGCGCGGCCGTTCTCGTCTTCTTCGAACAGGAAGAACTCCGGTTCGGGGGCGACGTTCACGTCATAACCAAGCTCCTCGGCGCGGGCGATTGCGCGCTTGAGGACGCCACGCGGGTCGCCGCTGAAAGGCTCGCCGGTGGACGTGTTGAACACGTCACAGATGAGACGGCCTGCGGCACTGTTTTCCTTCTTCCGCCACGGGAGGACGGCGAACGTCGACGGGTCGGGTTCGAGGCGCATGTCGGACTCCTGAATGCGCACGAAGCCGTCGATGGAGGAACCGTCGAAGTAGATGCCCTCAGTGAACGCCTTTTCGGCCTGCGAGGCCGGGATGGAGACGTTTTTGACCGTTCCGAGAATGTCGGTGAACTGGAGTCGGAGGAAGTCGACATTCTTCTCTTCGATCTCGTCGATGACTGCCTGTGCCTCGTCGCTCAGGCCGCCGTCGGTGAGTGCGTTGTCTTCCGTCATTTTCCTGAACACGCGATTCGAACACCCGCACTATAAAGACCTTTCCGCTTAATGCAATTCCCCGCACCTTGCCACAGAATTGGATATTCGTAAAATTCTAATGCCCCGGGACGGTGTGTAGATGTAATGACGTACGAAAACCTCGACGCGAAGCTCATCAACGCACTCCTCGGCGACGGCCGAGCGAGTCTGCGAAGCCTCGCCGAAGAACTCGACGTGTCGGTCACGACCGTCTCGAATCACCTGCGAGACCTCGAAGACGAAGGCGTCATCGAGGGATACACGCCCCGCGTCAACTACGACGCGCTCGGCTACGACGTAACCGCCGTCATTCAACTCAAAGTCGAGGGCTCCGCGCTCCCCGACATCACCGAACGCCTCCGCGCCGAAAAACAGATGATCTCGGTGTACGAGGTCACCGGTGACTACGACATCATCGCCATCGGCAAGTTCCGCGACACCGACGGCATGAACACGCAGATCAAGAAACTGCTCACCGACGCGGACATCCGCGAGTCCAACACCTCGGTCGTGCTCAACTCCGTCACCGAAAACGAGCAGTTCGAACTCGACCTCGACCAGTAACACCGTCAGACGATTCGCGTTTTCACGTCTCGCATCTCCGACTTACAGTAGGGGCACCGATACCTCGTGTCGAAGCCGTCGGGCGTCGTTTTCGTCGTGGTCTCTATCTCGTGAACCGCCACGTCGCGTCCACACTCCCGGCACTGAACCGCTGGCATCGATTCGTGTTCGTCGATTATTCGAAATAAACCTACTGGGATATGTGTATTGTTGTCACACTCCTGTCTATAGACGGAAGGGCACCGCTTCGACTGGAGAATCCGCGGGCTTCGGTCGATACGCTCCGTCCGAACCCCACGTTTCCGTGTCGATTTCGGCGGCTGTTAGAAGGCTCCTGTTTCGACTGGAAAACCCGACGACGCAAAGCGATTCTCCGGGGGATAAACTGGAGACGAAATGTTGCGAGTTGTCCGCGAACGGGAGAGCGCGTCGCCGACCCGGTCAGAACTCGTCTTCGAAGACGAACGTGCCGTTCCGCTGGACGACCTCGCCGTCGACCTCGATGACCGACTCTTCGGACATGTCGACGATCATGTCGACGTGCTCGGCGCTCTCGTTGAGTTCGTTCTCTTCGCCGACCGTCTCGGGGTACGCCGAGCCGACGGCCATGTGGACGGTGTCGCCCATCTTCTCGTCGAACAGCATGTTGTAGGTGAACTGGTCGATGCTGCGGTTCATGCCGATGCCGAGTTCACCGAGGTAGCGCGCGCCCTCGTCGGTGTCGAACACGCCGTCTAAGACCTCTTCGTTCCCCTCGGCGGAGTAGTCGACGACCTCGCCGTCCTCGAAGCGGACGCGGACGCCGGAGACCTCGCGGCCCTGCCGGTACAGCGGCAGGTCGAAGTAGACCTCGCCGTTCACGGAGTCCTTCACGGGCGCGGTGAACACCTCGCCGCCGGGGAGGTTGTGCTCGGCCGTGTCGTTGATGGCGGTGTTGCCGGCGATACTCATCGTCACGTCGGTCTCGTCGCCCGACTTGATGCGGACCTCGTCGCCGTCGTTGAGGATGTCGACCAACTGCTGTTGGAGTTCGCCCTGTGCGTCCCAGTCGAGGGTGACGGCGTCGTAGACGAAGTTCTCGTAGGCCTCGGTGCTCATGCCCGCGAGCTGGGCGCTCCCCTTCGCGGGGTACTGGGTGAGACACCAGCGCTTCGAGAGCATTTCGCCCTGCACCGGTTTGTACGCGCGCTTGTACGCGGCGTTCGTCTCCGGCGGCACGTCGCTCTGTTCGGTGGCGTTCGTCTCGCCGCGGACGCGAATGATGACGTCCGTCTCCTCGTAGAGCGCCAGCACGTGCTCGGGGGTCTCGTAGTCGTCGTCGCCGGCGCGGAGGAACGCGCGGGTAAACCGCGGGTTCGCGTCCATCGCGACGACGTTCGCGCCGCGGTCGCCGAGCAGTTCGTGAATGGCCGTGACGAGGTCCTCGGCCACCGAGGGCGCGGAGACGACGACGTTGTCGCCGGCCTCGACGCTCGTGGAGTGGTCGACGATGGTCTGTGCGTGCTCGCGGATGCGCGGGTCCATACCGCGTCGTGTGTGTCCCCGGGGCAAACACCTTTCGAAGCGCAAATATTGCGACACCGCGGGGAAACGCCCCGCGGACCACCGTTTATTTCTCCGTCGGCGCGGTCTCTCCGCGCATGATCGACCTCCGAAGCGACACCGTCACGCTCCCGTCCGACGAGATGCGTGAGGCCGCCCGCGACGCCGACGTCGGCGACGACGTGTACGGCGACGACCCGACCGTGAACGAACTCGAAGCGCGCGCGGCCGAACTGGTCGGCACGGAGGATGCGCTGTTCGTGCCGTCGGGGACGATGGGCAACCAAATCGCCGCCCGCGTCCACGCCGCCCCCGGTCAGGAGGCGCTCGTGGACGCGAAGGCGCACGTCTACAAGTGGGAGGTCGGCGGCTTCGCCCAACTGTCTGGCCTGCAGGTCCGCGCCTACGACGCCGGCGAGCGCGCCGCGCCGACGCCCGAACAGGTCCGCGACCACGCCCGCGAGGAGTCGCTTCACGTCGCCGGCACGGGCGTGCTGTGTCTCGAAAACACCCACAACGCCCGCGGCGGCGTCGCGATTCCGAAAGCCGATATCGACGCCGCGGCAGCGGCGGCTCACGACCTCGGAATTCCCGTCCACCTCGACGGCGCGCGCCTGTTCAACGCCTGCGTCGCCCTCGACGAGGACCCGACGGCGATGGTCGAACACGTGGACACGGTGATGTTCTGTCTCTCGAAGGGGCTCGGCGCGCCGGTCGGCTCGGTGCTCGCGGGTCCCGGAGAACTCATCGAGGAGGCCGTCCGCGTCAGAAAGCAGTTCGGCGGCGGTATGCGACAGGCCGGTCTCATCGCCGCACCGGGGCTCGTCGCGCTCGACAATATCGACCGCCTCGCCGACGACCACGCGAACGCGACGGTCCTCGCCGAGGGTCTCGACGCCGTCCCCGGACTGTCGGTGCCGACGCCCGATACGAACATCGTCGTCGTCGATTCCGAGGGTACCGGGCTGACGGCCGAGGAGTTTGTGAGTCTGTGCGACGACGCGGGCGTCCTCGGTGGGACGTTCGGCGAGTACCACACCCGCTTTACGACGAATCTGAACGTGTCGCGCGCGGAAGTCAAAGAAGCAGTCGAGCGGGTCGCACAGGCGGTCGAAACGCGGTAGGTGTCCTCAGCCAGTCGCAAGCGCGACGACGAACCACAGCACGCCACCGAGGGCGAGTGTGATACCTACCCCCGTTGCCAACTTCCGTTGGAGCTTCTCCGCCTTCGCTGGTGCCTCCACTCCCGGGGCGAAACGAGATTTCTCGTCGACATCGGCCGCCTGTAGATGTAGCCGCCGGCGGCGACGAACATGACCGAGGGGGCGATTTGCGTGAGGTCCATCTACAGTTCGGGTTCGATGTAGACGAAGTGGACCCGGTTGTCGGCCGCCTTAAGTTCGGCCTCGATGTCGGAGATGTGGTCGTCTATCTCCTCGGTGTCGAGTTCGGGGTCGAAGCTCACGTCGAGGGCGACGAGGAGTTTCTCGGGGCCGACGTACGACGCGCGGAACTTGTCGATGTGTGCGACGTGGGGGTGCTCGCGGACGAGTCTCCGAATCTCCTGTTCTTCGTCCACGGGGACGCTCTCGCCGATGAGCAGGCGCTTGTTCTCCCACGCGAGCGCGATGGCGAAGCCCATGAGCAGTATCCCGATGAGGAGCGCCGCGCCGGCGTCGAACAGCTCGTTGCCCGTGAGTTCGGTGAGGCCGATGCCGACGAGCGCGAGCATCGCGCCGACGAGGGCGACGGTGTCCTCGGTGAACGCCGTGAGCGTCGTCACGTCGCTCGTCTCCCGGAACGCCTCCACGAGACCGCTCCACTCGTACTCCTCCATCTGCCGGCGGAGTTCGGCGTTCGCCTTCAGGAAGGCGTAGCTCTCGAAGGCGATTGCGCCGAGGAGGATGGCGACGTTGACCAACACAGGCTCGATTTCGAAGCCGAGCAGGAAGAGCGCCTCACCGCCCCCGCCGTGGGCGGGGTGCATCAGGGCGTCGTAGCCGTGTTTGGCCGACTCCCAGCCGGCGATGCCGAACAGCATCACGGAGACGAGAAACGAGTAGAAGAACTGCGATTTCCCATAACCGAAGGGGTGCGACTGCGTCTCGTCGCGCTTGCTGTCGCGGATGCCGATGAGGAGGAACACCTGGTTACCGGTGTCGGAGATGGAGTGATACGTTTCGGAGAGCATGGAGGGGCTCCCGGTCGCGAGATAGCCGAGGAACTTGAGAATCGCAATCGCCCCGTTCGCGAAGAGCGCGGCGACGACGACGGACGTACTGCCTGCCATGTCGTGGGCCACTCCCCCCGCCCGGATAGAGCTACCGACGGGGAACCGGGACACCGCTCGCCGACTGCGGCGACCCCGTCCGCCCCCGACCAGCCTCGACCGGTCCCGACGACCCGACACCGCAGTCGGTAGGTTTCAATCCCTCCGGCGCTTACCCCGGCGCATGCTCGTCGTCGTCTCCGACACCCACAGCACGGACGGCCATCGTCTGACGAACCGAACCCTCGACGCGGTCCGCGAGGCCGACCTCGTCGTCCACGCGGGCGACTTCATGCGCGAGTCCGTCCTCGACGCGTTCATCGACGAGGCCGACAGCTTCCTCGCGGTCTACGGCAACAACGACGGTCCCGAGATTCGCGACCGGATTCCAGTCGCGCGAAACGTCACCTACGGCGGCGTCGAGTTCGCGGTGACTCACACCCGCCGCGGCGGGAACACCGCGCTTTCGATGTTCGGCCGCGAGCGCGGGGCTGACGCGGTCATCTTCGGCCACAGCCACCGGCCGGGCTTCGACGGTACCGGGCCGATTCCGCTCCTCAACCCGGGGAGTCACGCCCAACCGCGGGGCAACCGCAAGGCGCACGCGGAACTGGAGGAACTGCCGGACGGCGGACTCCGCGGGCGACTCGTCACCGTCGACGGCGACATCTTCGAGACGTTCCGTATCGTCCCTGACGAGTGATGCAGTGGAGTCCGGCGGAGGGCCGGAAGAATCAGCGGGAACAGGCTGGGGAAGCCTGTTGGGGACAGTCCGAGGCCGCGCGAGACGACGGGGTGAGGGGCAGGGGCACGGATGGCAGTCCCGTCGCCGTTGGGGGCCACGCGCGACCTCGTACTCACTCCTACGGGTGACGGTATCAAATACGCACCGTAAGCTCAAACAACCGTTTTAGTCACGCAGCACGCCCACCGCGACCCACGCGAGAAGCACGGTCAGCCCCCCGAGGAAGAACAGCGTCCCCGGCGAGAGCGACCCGATAGTCTGGGCGAGTCCGCCCGACCCGCTCGTGAGCTGCGCCGCGGTCTCCGTAGCCGTCTGTGCGGCCGTCGTGTCCGGAACCGCCGTCGGCGTCGGCGTCGCGGCCGCGGTTTCCGCGGCGGTCTGTGTGGCTTCCGTTACCGTCCGCGTCGACTCGACCGCGGTCCGGGTCGCCTCCGCGGTCTGCGTCGTCGAATCCGCCGTCGTGGTCGCTTCGGCGATGCTGAACCCGCCGTCGCCGTCGGTCGTCGTCGCGGTTTCGGTAGCTGTCTCGGTCGCGGTCTGCGTCGTCGAGTCCGCCGCGGTCGTTGCGTTGACCGAATCGGCCTGATAGGTCGCGTTGAGGTCGCCTCCCGACCCGCCGCTCTGGCCGGCCTCGGAACCGCCAGCGCCGTCCGCACCGCCGGCCGAGTTGCCGAAGCCGAACGGGAGCACCGACCCGGTTCGAGCGAGTCGGTTTACCACGGCCGCGCCGATACCGAGGACACCGACCCCGCCGATGAGGCGCGTGAGCGCGCCTTTCAGTCCCTTCGTCTCGTCCTCGCGCCCGGCGACGACGACGAGCGCCCGGTCCGCGGGCGTGTACACCTTCATCTCGCGGCCCTTCTCGGAGTACCTCGTGTCCGCGACTTCGATGAGGCCCGCTTCCGAGAGGTTTCCGAGGTGGTACTGGACGTTCTGGAGAGACGTGTCGACCTCGGTGGCGAGGTCGGAGGGCGTCGCCGGCGACTCGTGGAGCGACGCGAGGACCGACCGGGCGGTCGACGAGGAGATGGCACCGAGCAGGTCGTCGGCCTCGTCGCTGTCGAGGCCGATAACCTTGGGGTCTCGGTCGTCCCGGTCGTCGTCCGGGTCGCCCGGGCTGGAGGGGATGAGGTCGGCCATCGAATCCGCGTTACTCGCGTTTTCTCATGAGTGTTCGTATTCTTTCACGACCCGTCGCCGAAATTGCTATACCTCGTGCCCGCCGAACCCATCCACATGACCGACCCTTTGGTCGTAGACGGCCTCGTCGACTTTCTCGCGGGGAATCCCGTGTTCGTCGGGCTGCTCGTCGCGTTGTTGCTCTTCGTCTTCTTCGGGTATCTCCTCGTCCGTCGGACGCTCCTCGGCCTGAGCGAGGGGTACGACGAGGCGCGCCGCCGCTGATGGACGGGACAACAGCCGACGCCGACGACCGCCGGGGTGTCGCCCCGTGGTAGCCGCCGCGACGCTCGCCACGTTCGTCGTCGCCGCTCTCGCCAGCCTGTTCATGGCGTGGGCCATCGGCGCGGGGTCGTCGGGGTCGACGCCGTTCGCGCCCGCGGTCGGAGCCAACGCCATCTCGGTGATGCGCGCGGGCTTCATCGTCGGCCTGCTCGGCTTCGCCGGGGCGTTCCTGCAGGGCGCGAACGTCACCAACGCGGTCGGGACGGAACTCATCGGCGGCGTTACGCTGACCGCGGGAGCCGCGGTCGTCGCGCTCCTCACCGCGGCGGTGCTCGTCGCGCTCGGCGTCTTCGCGGGTTACCCCATCGCCACCGCCTTCACCGTCACCGGCGCGGTCGTCGGCGTCGGCCTCGCCATGGGTGGCGACCCCGCGTGGGCGAAGTACCAGCAAATCGTCTCGCTGTGGGTTCTCACGCCGTTCGTCGGCGGCGGGGCGTCGTACGCGACCGCCAGACTCCTCCGCGCCGACGGCGTCTCCGAGCAGTGGACCGTCCCCGCGCTCGCCGGACTCGTCGGCCTGCTCGTCGCCAACATGGAGTTCGCGGGGCTGGGTGGCGCGTCGGGTTCGGCCTCAGTCGCCCGGGCCGCTGCAGTCGAACTGACCGACCTCGCTGGTCTCGGTGAGACGGTTTGGTTCGTCGCCGCCTCCCTTTTCGTCGCGCTCGTCGCGGCCGCGATCGTCGGTCGCTGGGTGACGACCGACAAGACCCGCGGTCAGCGGCGATTCCTGCTCGTCCTCGGCGGCCTCGTCGCCTTCTCGGCGGGCGGCAGTCAGGTCGGCCTCGCCATCGGGCCGCTCGTTCCCCTGCTGGACGTGGTCGCGGTCCCGCTCCCGGCGCTCCTCGTCGGCGGCGGGGTGGGCCTCCTCGCTGGGTCGTGGACCGGCGCGCCGCGCATGATTAAGGCGCTCGCGCAGGACTACTCCTCGCTCGGGCCGCGGCGCTCCATCGCGGCGATGATTCCCTCGTTCGCCATCGCCCAGACCGCCGTCGCCCTCGGCGTTCCCGTGTCGTTCAACGAGATTATCGTCAGCGCCATCATCGGCTCCGGCTACGCCGCCGGCGGGTCGGGCGTCTCCCGGCGGAAGATGCTGTACACGGTCCTCGCGTGGGTCGGCTCGCTCGCGCTCGCGTTCGGGCTGGGCTACGGCGTCTTTACGCTCGTGTCGAGCGTACTCGGTCTGTGAACGTTCGTGGGCTCCGCGTCGCGCTCGCCACCCTCGTTTCTGCCCTCTGGGCCGTCTTCGGCGTCTACCACGTCGCGATGGCGGTCGTGACCGGCATCTCGCTCCGCGGGTTCGCCTTCGGGAGCGTCGGCCTCGGCGCGTTCGCGCTGGCGATTCGCTTTCGCGGGCGGGCGCGACGCCTCGGCGACGGTACCGCCGACGCGACCGGGTTGGCCTTCCTTGCGCTGGCGTCGCTGGTGCTCGTGGTTCTCTCGTTTACGCTCCTCGGGTGAGTCACGGCGGACGACGGTCCGAAAACGAGTTCAGTCGGGTGTCGGGGCGAACGGAGTTTGGATGTCGGGACGAAACGGGTTCAGGCGTCGAGACGACGGGTTCGGTCGGGTCGGACCGGTCAGGGCCGGTCAGGTGTCGGGCTCGACTTCCGCTTCCTCGTCGCCGCCGTCCTCGTCGTCGCCGTTGCCGTCGGTCGCTTCGATGCCCGCGTTGGTCCGGATGCGCGCTTTCATGATGCGCGTGTTGTCGACCTGCTCGATGCGGATGACGATGTCGTTGTAGCTGATCTCCTCGCCTTCCTCGACGAGGCGGCCGGCGCGGTTGAAGATGAAGCCAGCGAGCGTCTCGAACTCCTCGCCCTCGGGGAGTTCGATGTCGAGCATCTCGTTGACCTCGTCGATGTTGACCTCACCGCGGACGAGGTAGGTGTTCTCGTCAACCGCCTCGAACGGCTCTTCCTCGTCGCCTTCGAGGATGTCGCCGACGATTTCCTCGACCATGTCTTCGAGGGTGATGAGCCCCTCCGTGGTCCCGAACTCGTCGATGACGACGACCATCTGCATCCGAGTGTCCTGCATCTCGGCCATGAGTTCGTCGACGTTCTTCGACTCGGGGACGTGGAGCGTCGGCGAGACGATGTCGGCGATGCCGACGCCGCGTTCGCCGTAGTACTTCTCGCGGACGAGGTTTCGGATGTTGACGATGCCGATGATGTTGTCGAGGTTACCGTCGTACACGGGGACCCGCTCGTGGTCGGCCTGCACGCACGTCTCGATGGCCTCGTCGATGGTCGCGTCCTTCGGGACGGCGGTCATGTCGAGGCGCGGGGTCATGACCTCCTTGGCGATCGTCGAATTGAACCGGAAGATGCGGTCGAGCATCTCGCGTTCTTCCTCCTCGATGACGCCCTCGCGCTCGCCCGTCTCGATAAGGTTCTGAATCTCGTCGCGGGTGACGTAGGTCGTTTCGATGGCGGTCTGACCGCCGGTGACCTTGTTGATGACGCGGGTCAGGTAGTCGAAGAAGACGACGAGCGGGAGCAACAGCAGCTCGGCGTACTTGAGGGGCCGCGCGATGCGGAGTGCCCACGACTCGGTGTTTTCGACCGCGTAGGACTTCGGCGCGCTCTCGCCGAACAGCAGGACGACTGCCGTAATCCCGAACGTCGCGATTGCGACCGCCTCTCCCTGTTGGAAACCGACGAAGACGAGCAGTCCGGTCGATATCGAGGACATCGCGATGTTCGCGATGTTGTTTCCAACCAGAATGGTCACGAGAAGCCGGTGCGGGTCGTCCTTGAGCGCTTTCACCCGCTCCGCGCCCGGAACACCGTCTTCGACCATCGAGTCGACGCGGTGTTTTGCGAGCGAGAACATCGCAATCTCGGACGAGGAGAAGAACGCCGAGAGGCCGATCAGGACGATGATTCCGATCACGCCGAGGACCGTTATCGTCGTGTCGTCCAGCGGAATGTTCGAGACCTGTGCGGCCGCGAGTGTCGTGGCTGGTGGTAACTGTAGCGGCGGCAAACCCATGTAACTACACTGTCTTGCGCGGGACCGGAATTAAGAGTTGCCCTCGAACCCCTCTCGGTCGGCGTCTCGTCCGCCCTCGTCGGCTCCGTTGGCGAACCGCGAGAACGCCGATTCGATGCCCCCGGCTCGGCGCGACACCGTCTAACTGGCCGAGGCGGTACGTCGCCGAACCGATCTTGCGGCGCGGATGCCCGCGAGCGAAGGGCTTAGGCGACGCTCTTCCCAACAGCCGTCCATGTCCGACGAGCAACCGGCGATTACGCTGTACCGACTGCAGGCGTGCCCGTACTGCGAGCGGGTCGTCCGCACGCTCGACGAGCAGGGCCTCGCCTACCAGTCGCGGTTCGTCGAGCCGATGCACTCCGACCGGAACGTCGTCAAGCGCGTCTCGGGCAAGCGCTCGGTTCCGGCCATCGTCGACGACAACACCGGCGTCACGATGTCCGAGTCGGCGAACATCGTCGAGTATCTCGAAAACACCTACGGGGAGGGAGCCTGATGGTCGACTTCGACGTCGTCGACCTCCCCGAGCACGACGCGCCGGAACCGGGCGACACCGCCCCGGACTTCACCCGTCCGCTCGTCAACGACGAATTCTGGGAGGACGCGTCTCTCTCGGACCTCACCGCCGACGGCCCCGTCCTCCTCGTGTTCCACACGATGGCGGGCGCGTTCCCGGCGACGTACGTCTGGAACGAACTCCGCGACCGCGGCGTCCCGGAGGACGTGCAGACGGTCGGCGTCTCCATCTCGTCGCCCTACGAGCACAAGTCGTTCCTCGAAGAACGCGGCGTAGACGCCCGCCTGTTCTCTGACCCCGCGGCCGGCGTCGCGGCCGACTACGACCTCGAACACGACCTCGACGGGATGGCCGGCGTCACCGAACACCGCCCCGCCGTGTTCCTCCTCGACGAGGTGCGAACGGTCCAGTACCGCTGGGTCGCCGACGAGTGGCCGGACTTCCCGGACTACGAGGAACTCGCGGACGCGCTCGCCGGCCTGTAGGCCACGCGCTCGATTCCCGTCGCGCCGTCCTGCGCTGTTCCACACCTCCGCCCCGCACGGAATCGCCGTTTCGTCACGCTTTTTCGCCCGTTTCGCGTCCGTTCGTCCATGAGCGACGACGACGTACAGCGTGCCGCCGCCGCCATTCGCCGCGGCGAGGCGGTCGTCTACCCGACCGAGACGGTCTATGGCATGGGCGCGGACGCGACGAACGCCGACGCGGTCGAACGCGTCTTCGACATCAAGGGCCGCGACCGAGACAAACCGCTCTCCGCCGGCTTTCCCGACGTGGACGCCGCGCTGGCGCACGTCGTCGCCGACGAGCGCGAGGAGGCGTTCATGCGCCGGTTCCTCCCCGGTCCGGTGACGGTCGTCGTGGAGCGACGCGACAGTCTGCCGGACGCGCTCGTCGCCGGGAAAGAGCGCGTCGGCGTCCGCGTTCCCGACCACGAACTCGCCTTGGACCTCTTCCGCGCGGCCGGGACGCCCGTCACGGCAACCAGCGCCAACCGCTCCGGCACCGGGAGCATCACGCACCCCTCGCAGCTCTCCGACGAGATTCGGGACGCCGTCGCTGTGGTCCTCGACGGCGGGACGACGCCCGGCACCGAGAGCACCGTCGTCGACCCCGGTCGCGGCGTCGTCCACCGCCGCGGCGCGATGGCAGACGATATCGAGGCGTGGTTAGACGAACACGCCGCCGACGCGTAGCCCGACGGGCGTGCCAACGAGGCGACGCGTAGCAGGCGGCGTCGCCGCCGCGGAGCCTAACCTCACCGGCCGAGCCCCCATCTCACCGGCCGAGCAGCGACGACAGCGACCACGTTTTCACGCCACAACGCCCCCGGTAGGCGCACGACTCGCACTTCGCGGAGTTTCGCAACCGCGACGGGACGAAATCGAGGTTGCGGGCGATGCGGAGCGCCCGCCGGTACGCCGCCTTGTTCCCGGTCGTGAGTCTGACTGTCCGGACGACGCCGACCGCCGGGTACTCGACCAGCGCCCGCGATACCGACGCTTCGCGCTCCCACGCGAGCGCTTTCGCCAGCGCGACGGCCCGGACGCGCTGCGGTTCCCAGACGCCGCGCTCGGGCGGTTCGCCCGGCGAGACGAGCGACGGAACCGGCGGTTGGTCGTCCTCGTCGCCGTCGTCGGGCGACCGCACGAGTTTGTGCGCGATGCCGCGGCAGTCTTTCCCCGAGAGGAGCACGTCACGGGCGACGGGGTCGGTGAGCGCGTCCCAGTCGTCGCGGTCGTGGAGGCGAGCGAGGTTCTCGCGGTACGCCGACGGCGACACCGAAATCGGTCGCGTCGCGAGTTCGTCGGCGGGGCCGTCGAGCAGGGCGGGATACTCGAAGGCGAGCGCGCGAGCGTCGCGAACCGCGGGCGGCGGCGCTCGGTCGTCGTCGCGGCGGGCGTAGTAGAGCTGTCGCGGACAGTACGCGGCGCGGGCGAGATCGGATGCGGCGACGAGGGAGGACACGGGACGGGCTGGCTCCGTTATCAGATAAGAAGGTTCGCGCGAGTGTGTCGCAGAGGCGGCGGGGTCGACCACCCCACGCGTCGTCCGGCTCGCCGCCGTGGGTGAATTAATACGGCCGCGCCCCTTGGCTTACTGACATGGCATCGACCTCCATCGGCTCGTGGTTCCGGATGACGCGTCCCGAACTCGCCGTGTTCGTCTCCGGGGTCACGAGCATGGGGTTGGAGATTCTCGCCGGTCGGATGGTCGCCCCCGAGTTCGGCAGCAGCATCTACACGTGGGGGAGCATTATCGGCGTCTTCCTCGCGGCGCTGAGCCTCGGTTACCACCGCGGCGGGCAGCGGGCCGCAGCGGCGTCGAACGGCGCGCTCGTCCGCGTCTTCATCGGCACCGCGGCCTACATCGCGGGCGTCATCCTCCTCGGCGACCTGTTCATCCAGTCGACGGCGAGCCTCCCGCTCCCGAGTCGATTCGCGTCGCTTCCGGCGATTACGCTCCTGTTCGGGCCACCGACCTACTTCCTTGGCTTCATCAGCCCCTACGCGGCCGAACTCTCCGGGCGGTCCGACGTGGGCGCGGCGTCGGGCCACGTCTACGCCGTCGGCACCGTCGGCAGCATCATCGGCGCGTTCGCGACCACGTACTTCCTCATCCCGTCTCTGAGCGTCACCAACATCGGGCTCGTCTTCGGACTCATCTCGGTCGTGACGGCGCTCGCACTCGCCCGCCCCGACATCGGCCGCGACGAGGCGGTCTGGAGCGTCGGTATCGCCGCAGTCCTCGTCCTCGCGTCGCTGACCGGCGGCGTCGGTCTCGACTCCCGCGGAACGACGGTCTACCACACCCAGACCGCCTATCAGGAGCTCCGCGTCGCCGACGCGGGCGGAACGCGGACGCTCTACCTCGACGGACAGCCCCACAGCGCGATGGACCTCGACGACCCGACGCGACACGTCTTCGACTACACCTCGTACTTCCACGTCCCGTTTCTCCTCTCGGACGACATCGACCGGGTGCTGTTCGTCGGTGGCGGCGGGTTCACCGGCCCGCGCGTGTTCTTGGAGCAGTACCCGAACGTGACCGTCGACGTGGTCGAACTCGACCCGGAAGTCGTCTCCGTCGCCGAGGAGTACTTCGGCGTCGAGGAGTCGCCGCGGCTCAACGTCCACACGATGGACGGTCGGCAGTACCTCAGAGAGACGAACCGGACGTACGACCTCATCGTCCTCGACGCCTACCGGAAGGACAAGGTCCCGTTCCAGTTGACGACTCAGGAGTTCATGCAGCTCACGTCGGACCGCCTCGACGAGGACGGTGTCCTGTTCGCCAACATCATCTCTGCGCCGAGCGGCCCAGCCTCGCAGTTCTACCGCGCGGAGTACAAGACGATGCGGTCGGTCTACCCGCAGGTGTACAGCTTCCCCACCGCGGGGAGCGTCGCCGTCCAGAACATCGAGGTCGTGGCGACGAAAGACGAGACGCTCGTGACGGCCGAGGAGCTACAGGCGCGTAATCAGCGCCGCGACATCGGCATCGACCTCGCGGCCGAACTCACGTCCTACCGGAACGACGAACCCACCGGCGACGTGCCGCTTCTCACTGACGACCGCGCGCCCGTCGATAGCCTCTTGGACCCGATGGTCGGCCAGCGATACGTCGTCCAGCGGACGAACGAGAGTGAGCGGACCGAAACCAACAGCAGTGGGAGCGACCCGCCCGAGAACGACAGCAGTGGAAGTGACCGAAACGAAGTCGATGCGAAGACGATTGCTGCCGTCGCCCGCCGTTAGCGAGGAATTAGCTAACATGCTTCTGTGCGTTTGTCAAGAGAATGAGCCAATACCGGCAGTCGGTATTCGCGGCGATACTCCCCAATCGACTCCTCCAGCCAATCAAGCAACACGGCGTGGCGGGTGCAACGCGAAAGGCACTCACCAGTCCGACGGCGGCGTATCGACATCTCTCGTCCGCCGGACCGACGGAATTGCTGCCGAGACACCGGTATGAATCCCCGCCGTCCCCGAACGAACTCGAATCGTTCGTCTCGGACCTCGGAATCGAAGCGACGCGTCGTGACGTCACCGACGCGTCGTGACGTCACCGACGCGTGGCTTGCGCTCGCGGGCGACGTACAGTTCCGTGCGGAGTTGACGGCGTCGTTCCGGCGAACCGCGACTGGCCCGGACGTGTTCTACCACAACTGGCGCGACGTTCTCTCGGTTCTCGTTCGACTCACGGAACCTGAACTGGTGGTCGAAACCGGCGTTCGTGGGGGGCTGAGTGCAGCGTATCTATTGAGCGCCCTCGACCAAAACGCTCGCGGGTCCCTCGTTTCTATCGACCTCGGAGACACCTCGGTGTTGCCGGCAGACCTCGACGACCCGGAAATCGGGTGGCTCGTCCCCCAGCGACTCCGGGAGCGCTGGGAGTTACGCTTGGGTGACTCGACGACCGAACTGCCGTCCGTTCTCGACGACAGCACGGACCTGTTCTTCAGCGACGTTCCGAATGCCATCCTCCGAGACGAGTTGGCGATAGCGGCGACACGGATGCGACCGGGGTCGATTATCGTCACCTGTTGTCCAGTCGGGTCGGCCGCCGAAGCGACGTGGAACGAGTTCGCCGACGCCGCGCTCACGAACACCGCGCGAGCGACGCGATGGGTGTCTGAAGACGGTCGTTCGGACCTCTGTGCCGGTATCCTGGGGGACGACTGCGCGGGTGGATTCGAGGCGTAACTCGCACTGCATTCGTCCCCGCACTATTTCTCCGATTGCCTGCCTCACCCCTCAGACTGCCAGTCGAAGGCTCGTGACAGGTCGTGTGGGATGTGACCGCCGCCTCGTTCTGCCCGCTTCAGATACCGGCGGAGGTCGCTTCGATACTCGGGGTGCGCGCAGTGTTCGACCATCTCTTCGGCTCGTTCTCGCGGTGCGAGTCCGCGCAAGTCGGCGACGCCCTGTTCCGTAATCACGATTGAGATGTCCTGTTCGGTGTGGTCGACGTGTGGAACCATCGGCACGATGCGCGAGATGGCGCCTTCCTTTGCGGTCGACGACAGCGCCACAATCGGAACGAGTGCGTTTCGATTGAAGTCCCCACTTCCGCCGATGCCGTTCATCAGGTGCGTCCCACCGAGGTGCGTCGAATTAACGTGTCCATAGAGGTCGACTTCGAGGGCGCTGTTGACGCCGACGACGCCGAAGCGGTTGACGACCGCCGGGTTGTTGGAGATGTCCGACGGCCGGAGCACGACGTTCTCTGCGTAGCGGTCGATATCTTCGCAGAGCCGGTCTTGGCCGTCTTCGGACAGCGCGAGCGACGTTGCACTCGCCACGTCGAGCAGTCCGTCGTCGAGCAGGTCCAAGAGGCCGTCCTGTATCACCTCGCCGTAGTAGTTGACCTCGCGGTCGCCGAAGTCGAAGTCGCCGAGCGCGCCCATAAGCGCGTTTCCGAGACTTCCGACGCCGAACTGGAGTTGAATCGACTCCGCGAAGACCGGGTTGTCGTGAATCTCGTCGGCCAGAAACTCCAGGAGGTTCGCCACGATAGCGCGGTCGGCCGCGGTCGGCTCGCGGAACGTGTACGAGGTGTCTCGGCGCTCGGTTCTCGTGACGCCGACGAGCTTCTCGCTCGGGAACTGGATTCGCGGCGTCCCGATTCGCTCGCCGGGGTGAGTCAGCGGAATCGGCTCGCGATTGGGCGGTCGCCCCGGCCGGTAGACGTCGTGTATCGCTTCGAGCCCTCGCGGGAGCGAGTCGTTGATTTCGACGATGAGCCGGTCTGCGGCGGCGACGTACGCCGGCGTCGGCCCGATGGACAGCGAGGGAACGAGCCAGTCGTCGCCCACAGCGACTGCCTCGACGACCGCGATGTCGACGCCGACGTGCTGCCCGAGTTCGATTTCGTCGCTGAGGCGGGAGATGTGGCTGTCGTGAAACGCGATTTGGCCCTCGTTAATCGCCGCACGGACCTCCGGTGTGACCTGATAGGGATACCGGCGCTCGATAGCTCCCGCTTCGACGAGCAGCGTGTCGATTTCCTCGCCGACGCTGCCGCCGCTGACGATAGTCAACGAGAGGTCGCGGTCGCTCTCGGCGAGTGCGAGCGGCACGGCCTTCGGGTAGCCGACACTCCCGAAGCCACTCGTCGCGAGGGTTGCATCCGCCGGAATCGACGCCGCGAGCGTCTCGGCATCTTGGACGGTGACTGACCCGTGGATTCGATTCCCGCTCGGCTGGCTGTGGTTTTCGTCGGTCATCTCAGTTCACATCCTCCGGTTGGGTGCCGATTCCTTCCAACCAGCCAGGTGGCATGGCCGCGCTCGGTTGGGCGGACTCGCGTTTCAACACCATCGCGGTTCGTTCGAGCGACAACACGAGGTCGCCGTCTTGGTTGTACGCACGAAGCTCCGTCGTGACGAGGCCGACGTGGTCTCGCGACTCGCTGGCTCGGGTTTCGAGCACCTCCGATTCGGCGAATATCGTATCGCCGTGATAGACCGGTGCGTGGTGTTTAAACCCTGTCGTAGCCGAGATTCGCTGTTGCGTTCATGGTCACGTCGATGACGCTCATGCCGACCGCGAGCGCGATAACGACCGTCCCGTTGACGAGGCGTTCACCGAACTCCGTCTGGCTCGCGTAGGCCTCGTTGAAGTGCATCGGATTGAGGTTCATCGTCACGTTCGTCAGCCACACGTCGTCAGTCTCGGTGACGGTTCGGCCGAACGGGTGTTTGTACACGTCGCCGACGCGGAAGTCTTCGAAGAAGCGTCCGTGCCAGCCGCTGACGAGTCGGCGTTCGGGTGTGTGGGGTGAGCTTTCGGTCATTGACACTCAGTTTCGCGCTCCGAACGTTACTCTGTTCTGTCGAGTGCGCCCCGGTATGCACGCGGTCCCGCGACGGCTGCAGTCCCCAGTATCATCAGCGTCACTCCCGTTTCGAGTCGTTGACTCGCAACGACAGTGGGCGTGAGCATCCCGGTCAAAAGGAGGACGCCGACGAGAAACATGATACTGCCGAGGACATCGAGGGGTTGAATATTCACCTTGGTTGAGGGGATTCCCGCTCGTCGCAAAAGCCTTATTGCTGCTACCGGGGGGTTCCGCGGTGACGGATGGCGATTACTGTTTGAAAAACTCTATCTTGAACTCCTTTAGGACGTGGATGATGAGAGATTGACTTTTCTCTCCGGTTACCTTCCATTGCGTACTGCGTTGGGCACGTTTCTCGTCTACTATCGACTCCGCTTCGACCTGTACGTCGTACGTTCCCGGGCGAACAACGTCAGTGAGAGTTGAGCGGTAGCCGTTCGCTGGTGGTTTTTTGGATCTATTACGGTATACTTGCTTAGGATTCGAAAATACTCCGCCGTCACGACGTATCGTAATCTCGACCCAAATCTTCTGTTCTGTGAGATTCCCAATCTGAATGTTTCCGCTTTCATCGGGGGTTAGCGAACAGCCAGCAAGCGGAACGGTCCCGACAGTTGCGGCGATGAATTGGCGTCTGGAGGGCACAATTATTCAATAAATTGCCACGAATATGCGTCTTCTGTATCTCACGTCCTCCCAGCACAGAATCACTAAATAACATTTGACAAATAGATATAGATAATAACGAGGGGTGTGAATAGCGCTTTATTTCATGATCAATTGTGTTTTATAATTTCAATTGTCCGTTCAATATATATGTCTGGTGTGTCACCACCCGCAATGCTCGCATTCCCGAGGCTTCGCCTCGGTGAATAGGAGCATCATGCCAACCACCGCTGTTGGCTGTTGAAACCGGCAAAAACGGCCGATTCAGCCTTAATGGGTATGGGACCGCCCGGATTTGAACCGGGGTCACGGGCACCCAAGGCCCGAAGTATACCAGGCTAACCCACGGTCCCGCATATACGTCTCTCCCCGTCGCGGAGTAAAGGGTTTCGTTCCGCCCCGTCAGGTCAGGGGGAAGAAGTACGCGACGCCGAGCGTCGTCACGACCCCGAGAAGCAACTGTAGCGGGCCGCCGACGCGGATGTAGTCCGTGAACTTGTAGCCGCCGGGGCCATAGACGAACAGATTCGTCTGGTAGCCGACGGGAGTCATGAAGGCTGTCGAGGCCGCGAACATGACCGCGAGGACGAACGAGAACGGGTCGGCCCCGAGCGTCGTCGCGGCCTCGATGGCGACCGGAATCATGAGCACGACGCTCGCGTTGTTCGAGATGACGTTCGTCAGGAGCGCCGTCACGAAGTAGAACACCCCGAGGACGGCGATAAGGGGGAGGAAATCACCGGTCATCACGACCAGTTCCGCGAGGAGTTCGGCGGCCCCGGAGTTCTCCATCGCGATGCCGAGCGGGATGACGCCCGCGAGGAGGAAGATGATGTCCCACTGAACGGCGTCGTACAACTCGGTCGGCCGGAGACACTTCGTGGCGACCATGGCGAGCGCGCCGAGGAGCGCGGCGACGACGATGGGCAGGAAGTTGAGCGCGGCGAGCGCGACAACGCCGGCGACGATGCCGACTGCGACGGGAATCTTCGACTCGCGGTAGTCGTGGCGCTCGATTTCCTGGGCGACGATGAAGTTGCGGTTGTTGTCGAGGCGCTCGATGCTCTCGACGGTCGCCTGCACGAGGAGCGTGTCGCCGACGCGGAGCGGGAGGTTGTCCATCCGCCGGCGGATGAGTTCGCCGCCGCGGCGGAGCGCGAGCACGGTCGCGTCGTACCGCTGTCTGAAACTCGCCGAGGCGAGCGACTCGCCGACCAGTGCCGACCCCGGTGCGACGACGACTTCGACGAGGTTCTGGCCGCGGTCGGCGAGTTCGAGTTCGTCTTCGGTGACGGTCGCCGGTACGAGGTCGAGTCCCTCTACGTCGAGCAGTTCGACGAGCGTGTTGCGGTCGGTCCGGAGGGTGAACACGTCGCCCGGCTGAATCTCCTTCGGGCCGAGCGGTTCGAGGAAGACGCTCTCGCCGCGGATCAGCTGGAGGAGGTCCACGTCGAACTCGGTTTCGACGAGCGCCCGCTGGACCTGTTGGCCGACGAGCGGGGAGTCCTCGCGGACGACGACCTCGGTCAGGTAGTCGGCCATCTCGAACTCCTCGGTGAGGTCGCGCCGGGGCTCGATTCGCGCCGGCGTGAGCCGCCGGCCGATTGTCATGAGGTAGACGACGCCGACGGCCATGACCACCGCGCCGAGCGCAGTGAACTCGAACATCGAGAAGGGCGCTTCGCCCGTGATGCGCGAGTAGACGTCGCTGGCGAGGATGTTGGTCGAGGTCCCGATGAGCGTCAGCATGCCGCCGAACATCGAGGCGTACGACAGCGGTAAGAGGAGCTTCGAGGGTGAGGTCTGCCCGCGCTCGGCGAGATCGGTCACCATCGGAAGCAGGATGGCGACCGCGGCGGTGTTGTTGATAAAGCCGGAGATGGGGCCGACGACGCCGACGGTCGCGCCGAGTTGCCGGAGTTCGCTATCGCCGGTGAACGTCGATATCTTCGCGCCTAGAAGCTGGATGATACCGGTTCGCTGGACGCCCTCGCTGAGGATGAACATCGCGAGGACGGTCAGCGTCGCCGTGTTGGCGAACCCTGAGAGGGCGTCGCCGGGGTAAGAGTCGAAGAGAACGATAGGTGCGCCGAGCATCCCCGCCGAGGCGAGCGCCTCCGAGGCGGGTTGAATCAGCATCAACGACACCATCACGCCGATTGCTGTCACGTCGACCGGCACGGGCTCGGTCGCGAAGAACGCCAACGCGACGAGGATGACGGCGAAGACGACGAGGATATCCGGCGTTATCGCTACCACGCGGTCATCGACGCGTCGGCGGCCAAAAAGCGTGCGGGATTCGGAATATCAGCCTCGGCCGAGCGTGTCGGTCGCTACCGGCCTTCCTCGTCGAGTTCGAGGTCGGCGACGATTTCGTACGGCGACGACCCCTTTCGGATGCCGTCGAGGATGGCGAACGCCTCTCTCGGCGAGAGGAACTGCCGCGTCACGGCGAGCCCGAGCGGGGTCGGGTCGAGGCCGTCGATGAAGCCCCACTCCAGAAGCTTGCCCACTGCGTGGGTCGTCGGCACCTCGCCGAGCATCCGGTTGTTGAGCGCCTTCGCTTTCTTGCCGGCGACGACGATGTTCGCCAGCGTCTCTTCGACCGCCGAGGACTGGTCGTACACCGTGCGAACCTCCTCCATCTCGCCTTTGAGGAGCTTGAACGCGACCTCGTCTTCGGTCATCTCCATCGTGTTGTGATAGCTGGCGTCGGGTTCGACGAGCAGGTAGACGACGCCCTTGTCGTGGTAGTCGGGGCGGCCGGCGCGGCCGAGCATCTGGCTGAACTCCTGGACGGAGAGCCACTCGATGCCCATCGCCAGCGTGTCGAAGATGACCTGTGACGCCGGGAAGTCGACGCCGGCGGCGAGCGCGGCGGTCGTCACGACGGCCGCGAGGTCCTGATTGGCGAACTGTCGTTCGACGCGCTTTCGCTGGCCGTAGTCCAGGCCGGCGTGGTACGCCGCGGCGTTGTAGTCTATCTTCCGGGAGATCTCGTGACACCGCCGCCGCGAGTTGGTGAAGATGATGGTCTGGCCGCGGTAGCCCTTCGAGGACTTCGAGTCGAACGCCTGCCGCACGAGGCGGTTTTCGATGCGCGGCTTCTCTTGGCCGTCGGCGAAGGTCACGTGGCGCTCGATGGGGACGGGGCGGTCCTCGTACTCGACGAGATTGGCCCGGAGGTTCTGGGCGAGCCACTTCGGGTTCCCGACGGTCGCAGAGAGGTAAATCCACTGCGCGCCGCCGTAGCTCTCGCGACGCTTCGCCCGGGCCTCGCAGTAGTGTTTGAGGCGAGCTATCATCCCGTCGAGGCGGTGGCCGCGTTCCTCTTCTTTCAGGGTGTGAACCTCGTCGATGACGACCGTGCCGATGTCGCCGAGTTCCTTACCCGTTCGGAGGGCGTGGTCGATGCCCTCGTAGGTGCCGACGATGACGTCGGCGTTCGGGTCGAAGCGGTTGCCGTCGTCGTTGATTCGGCTCGCGCCGACGCGGATGGTCACCTTGCCGAGGTGGCCGTAGCGCTCCTTGAAGTCCTCGTGCTTCTGGTTCGCGAGCGCGACCAGCGGGACGAGAAACAGCATCTTCCCGTCGTCGTTCAGCATTCGGTTGATGCCGGCGAGTTCGCCGACGAGCGTCTTCCCGGTCGCCGTCGCGCTCACGACGAGTTGGTCGTCGCCGTCGAGCAGTCCGTTGTCGATGGCGAGGCTCTGGACGGGGAGCAGGGTGTCGAAGCGCTCGGTCAGCATCGACTTCAGGTTCGGGTGGAGGTCGAGCGTGCTCGTCTCGACCAGCTCCACGTCCTCGGTCGTCGCACTGATGGTGTCGAATTTCGTCAGGTCGGGGTCCAACTCGCCCTGCAGTAAGTTCGTGATGCGGGTCAGGTCGCCCGTCTCGTAGAGGAGTTCCTCTAGGCGCTCTTGGGCCGCCTGCGTGAGCCCGCCCGCGAAGGAGAGTTCACCCTCCAGTTCTTGGACGGCGCAGTCGCGACAGATGTGCTCGTGTTCGGCCTTGATGGCCGTGTCGTCGGTGATGGGCGAGTACCGACCGTTGACGGCGCAGCGGCGGCAGGTCCGAACCGTCAGCGCCTCCAACTGGTAGCCGTCGAGCATCTCTTTCAGCTCGTCGCGGCCGGCTTTCGGCGTCTGTTGTGAGATGCGGATACGGGCGGCTGATCGGGCGAGCTCGACGAACTGACTCGGGTCGCGCGGCGAGTCGTTTCCCTTTCGAGTCACCAGAAAGCGCAGGGGACGAGGCCCCGCGTTCGTCTCTTTGAGTTCGAGCTTGCCGCGGAGCACCCGCTTTCCGTCCCGGCGGGCGACGACGAGGTAGTCGTCTCCCGTCTGGTGGAGAAACAGCGTGTCGACGCGGGTGACCTGTTTAGACACGGTGCCTGCTACGGCGACGTGGTATTTCAGCGATTCGCCTGCGAACGCTCTCGACAGCGACCCGCATGCGGCTCCGCACCTCGACCGCTACGGCCACCGCCCCTTGACCACGCTCAGGCGTCGGCGTCGTCGGCGAGTTCGATGGCGTCGTCGCCGTTGGGGACCGCACAGAGGAACGACCCCTCCTCGTCGGACTCGTTTCGGTACCAGTGGACGACGCCGGCGGGAATCAAAAGCGAGTCGCCGGCTTCGACCTCGTACTCTTCGTCGCCGATGCCGACGACGTACCGACCCGAGAGGACGTACTGCTCGTGTTCGACCTCATTGGTGTGTTTCGGCACCGACGCGTCGGGGTCGAGGACGAACCGCCGGATGGCAAAGTTCGGCGCGCCGTCGGCCTCGGAGACGAGGACGCCCTTCGACATCCCGTCGGCCGCGCCGACCCGCTCGTACTCGATGTCCGCGCTCCGCTTGACCACCGGCTCCGGTCGGGAATCGCTCATGACTCCCCGTCGATTGCCCGCCCGCGTAAGCATTTCCCCGTCTCTCCGCCCTGATTGCTTAAGGCCCCTCCGGGGTTACTACGGGTATGCGAGGAATCCGCATCGGTAGCGCCTTCGGCATCCCGATAAAGTTGGATCTCACGTTCCTCATCGTTCTCCCGCTTTTCGCGTGGCTCATCGGCTCGGACGTGGCGAATCTCGCGCTCGTCGTCAACGACCTCTTCGGCGCGAACATCGACGGCGCGGCCATCTCCGCGGGGTCGATGCAGTGGGTGCTCGGGAGCGCGGCCGCCATCGGCCTGTTCGCGGGCGTCCTGCTCCACGAGTTCGGCCACTCGCTCGTCGCCATGCGCTACGGCTACGAAATCGAGTCCATCACGCTCTGGCTCTTCGGTGGCGTCGCCCGGTTCAAGGAGATACCCGAGGACTGGAAACAGGAGTTCACCATCGCCGTCGCCGGCCCGCTCGTCTCGGTCGCCATCGGCGTCGTCTCCTACGCCGGCTTCCTCCTGCTCCCCGAGTCGCAGGCCCCCGCGCAGTTCGTCCTCGGCTACCTCGCGCTGGTGAACGTCTCGCTCGCCGTGTTCAACATGCTCCCCGGCTTCCCGATGGACGGCGGGCGTGTCCTCCGGGCGCTTCTCGCGCGCAACCGTCCGCACGCGAAAGCGACCCAGATGGCCGCCGAGGTCGGCAAGGTGTTCGCGTTCCTGCTCGGCCTGTTCGGCCTCTTCTTCAACCTGTTTCTCGTCGCACTCGCCTTCTTCATCTACATGGGCGCGTCCGGCGAGGCCCAACAGACGGTCCTCAAGGCGACGTTCCAGGACGTGATCGTCCGCGACATCATGACCGGCCGCGAGGACCTCGACGTGGTCGACGAGCGGACCTCCGTCGCGGAGCTTCTCGAACGCATGTTCGTCGAACGCCACACGGGCTACCCGGTCCTCAGAAACGGCAACCTCGTCGGTATGGTCACCCTCGACGACGCCCGCGGCGTCAAAGAGGTCGAACGCGACGCCTTCCGCGTGGACGACATCATGAGCGACGAACTGGCGACCATTACCCCCGATGCCGACGCGATGGACGCCATCGCGCTCATGCAGGAACGCGGCGTGGGCCGCCTCCCGGTCGTCGACGAGGCGGGCGAACTCGTCGGGCTCGTCTCCCGGTCGGACCTCGTCACCGCCTTCAACATCATCCGCAGTCGCGGGTCGCTCGACGCCATGCCCCGCTCCGACGCCGGCCTCGCCCAACTCCGCTGACCGGCCAGCCGCCCGCTGGCTTGGTTACTCGCCGTCTGTTTTCTCTCCGCGCGCCGCCATCACGGCCGCCTCGTTCTCGTAGAGGTCGACCGCCGCGTTCGCCCGGAACCACGCCATCGCCTCGTCGAGCACCGCCGGGTCGCCACCGGTGAGTTTGATTCGCGTCGGCCCGCCGCTGTTGGGGTAGCTCCCGACGCCGACGCCGAACCGCTCGGCGACCTCCCCGAGTTCCCGGGCGACGGCCCCTTCCGGCGCATCGGCGTAGCACTCCCGCGACTGCGCGTCGCCCGCGAACCGCTCAGCGATGGAGTCGAACATCGGCTTCATCTCCGTGGGGATACCCGGCAGGACGTAGACGTTCCCCGCCCGACAGCCGGGTGCGAGGCCCTCTTCGTTCGGGAGTACCTCGGCGTCGGCGGGCATCGAGGCGTACCACTCCGGTTCGAGGTCGAAGTCGATGTCGGGCCGGCGTTCGAGAATCGCCGCGATGGTCGCTTCGACCTGCGTTTCGGCCTCGTCGTTGACGACGAACGCCCTGTCGAGACCGGCGGCGACGGCCTCCATCGTGATGTCGTCCGGCGTCCCGCCGAGGCCGCCGGTGACGAGCACGGCGTCGAAGGCGGCCGCCCAGTCGGCGACCGTCTCCGCGATGACCTCGTGGTCGTCGGGGACCGTCTGAATCCGCGCCACCGTCGCCCCGCCCTCGGTGAGCCGTCTGGCCAACCACGTCGCGTTCGTGTTCTCGATGTCCCCCGCGAGCAGTTCGTTGCCGACGGTGAGGATGGCGACCTGCATGGCCGGGTCGTAGGACGCCCGATAGAAAGACGTGCTCGTTTCCGGTGTTCCCTTCGGGTTGTCGGCGACGGCCCCGCTATCGACGGTTCGAGACGGCTCTCGCTCGGCGGTTCGAGCGCCGAAAAACGAGGTGGACCGACGGCGATACTGCGGAGCGACGGTCACCCCGTCGGAACTGTTGGGCCGACGGGTGCTTCGTTGTCCTCCGGGTCGCCGCGGTTGAGTATCGCGTCGCGGATGCGGTCGAACACCGAGTTGTCCGCGCGGAGTTGGGTACTCATCCCACGTTGAATGTTAGTCAATGACACACTTGGTTCTGGTGGGAGTCTCAAGCGGGCGTGTTGTCGGCTAGGTTCGACTTCGCACATTCTCGTGAGTTCTCGCGGTGCTCGCTGACGCGAGCACACGCTCGAAAGAGTGAGAATGTAAAGAAGAGGTCCAGGTGCGAGAATTGAACGCCGTGAGGCGGAGCCTCACGTATTCACGCTCGTTTCACTCGCGTGAACCTCGGTCGCAACAAGTTGCTCCCTGGCTCAATTCTCGCAGTCGTCCCTCACAGTACATTTCGAGAATGGGTTCGCGCACGCTACGCGGCGCTCACCGGCCGAAATGTAAAGAAGAGGTCCAGGTGCGAGAATTGAACCCGCGTCTCAGCCTCCACAAGGCTGAAGGATAGTCCACTACCCCAACCCGGACACGCTGCAGTCCTTCCTAATCCGCTACGACTAAAATACGTTACGCTACGGTCCCGGAATGACAGTACGTAACAGAGCTCACCCGCGTCGCCGACGCTGCGTCGGCGAGCGGGACGCTTTTGCCGCGGAGGCCCGAAGTCACGGGTAGCAGTGGCTATCACCGACAAGATTTATCTCAAAAACCACCGCCAAATCGTCTCGCAACTGGATACGAACATCCCCAAGCGCGTCTTCAGCGGTGCGACCCTCGAAATCCTCTACTCCGGCGAGGGGCTCGCCAAGGTTGACGACGCCACCCGAGACCGCCTGCTCGACTTCGCGCAGGACTTCCTCGACTGCGAAAATTCGGACGACATCTACACCGGCTACCCCGAGCGCCAGTTCATCGAGTACCTGCTCGAACTCCGCGCGCAGGGCCTCGGCCCCGACGCCATCGTGGACGTGATGAGCGACGACTACATGGTGTACGCCTACCCCGGAGACGTGCTCTCGTTCCTCGACGACGCGGTCCGGACGCTCGAATCGGTCGAGGCGCTCGCGGACGTGGAAGGAAACAGAGAGATGCAGGACGACGCGCGGCGGGCGAAGCAGGACCTCGTCGGTCCTCGCTGAATATCGGTGAGCGTGGACGCCACAGAGGACAGTACAGCGCTTAGCCGAGGCGGAACGACGGCTCGTCGCCCGTGTCGAGGTCTTCCAGTTGGATGACCTCTTCGACGTCGTCGTGGTCGTTTTCGACCTGCTCGCGCAGGTAGTTCACGTAGCCCTTGTGCTCTTCGAGCTGTTCGCGGAGGTGTTCGGCCTCCAGTTCGAGGCGCTCGTGCTCGCGGATGAAGCTCTTGGGAACCTCCACGGTCGGGGGGAACGACTCGTCTTCCCCCTCGCGCAGCTTTTCGAGTTCGTGTTTGGGGACGACCTGCACCTGACCGTCGTGGGCAACTAACGTGTCCACGTAGTCGCGGAAGACGGCGGACAGGGAGATGTCCCGCTCCTCGGCGATCTCCCGAAGGGTCTCGAACGCGTCCTCGTTGACGCGAAACGAGATGGTCTTGTTCTTGTTGCCCATGATATTCGTCGGTCCGTGGTGAGGCCACTTAATGGTTCGTCAGACGAGGGGTCGCGGGCGTCGTGATTCGTCAAAAAAGGGGCGTATGACGGTGGAAATCGGCCGTCAGTCGGCGTTTGATACGTTTGGTGGGTTCGTCGACCGGTGCGCGCCCCGCTGACGCGTCTGGTCGCGGGCGAGACGCTCGCTTACGCGCTCAGTTCGTCGGCCTGTTCGAGGCTTTCGAGCGCGGCGATGGCGGCGCGCTTGTACTCCTCGGGGTCGAGGTCGTAGTGCTCGCGGGCCATCCGCGCGTACTCGTTGCCCTCGTCGTCGAACGCCGCGATGCGGTCGAGCGTCTTGTCCGCGGTCTCGGTCACCCAGCGGTCGCGCGTGGCCGCGTCGACCTCGGTGATTGACTCGGGGCGGACGGAGACGTTGATGCTGCCGTCGTCGGTCTCGTAGGTCCGCGGCTTGCCGACGACCGCGACGTAGGCGGGCGCGTCGAGGTCGCGCAGCGCGCTGGCAGCCTCGGGCTGATACTGGCCGGCGTAGACGAAGAACGTCCCCGTCGGGTCGACGATGCGACCGCGCCAGTACTCGTTGTCCTCGCCGACGTCTTCCTTCTCGGTCAGCGTGCCGACGAGGAAGACGCGGTTCGCGCTCTCTCCCGTCGGGAGCAGCAGGTAGACGGGCGCGCGCTCGTCGTCGGACTCTTTGAACGTGTAACCGGCGTCGTTGAACTCCTGTGCGAAGACGCGCCGGGCGACCTCTCGGGTGGGGATTTCGTTGGAACTCATTTACATCGACCTCGCTTTGATGAGCAGTTCTTCTGCGTCCGCCGGCTCGCTCAGCCGCTCGACTTCGTTGGCGAGCACGTACCGACCCAGCGTCGGGCCGGTGACGCGGTAGTAGAACCCCACGAGGTCACCGCGCATCTCCTCTTCGACGATGGTGGTGTCGAGGGCGTCCATGGCCATCTGCTTCGCCTCGTCCAGTTCGATACCGGTCAGCTCCTCCGTCATCTCGCGGTTGAAGATGACTTCGTGGACCTCCTCGCCGTCGTCGACGACGGCCTTGATGCGGAGGTCGAACTCGCCTTCGACGCTGCCGTGTTCGGAACAGCGCCCGTTCTGGAGGACGCGCGTACAGCCCTCCTCGGGACAGCGCTTGATGAGGCCGCTCCCGGACTGGATGTCCACGAGCGCGCCCTCGACGCTGGTCGAGTCGTCGCCGACTTCGATTTCCTCGTCGAGTTCGGTGATGCTCGTCGTCCGGTTGAGCTTCACGGAGAAGTTGCCTTGGTACTCGTCTGTGACGACGTTGCCGAGCGCGTACGACTTCCCCTCTTCGAGTTCGGGGAGTTCGGACGTGGTGAAGGCGATGAACTTCATCCGCCCGGAGTCGTCGCCGAGCAGGCCGACCTGCGCGACGGACTCGCTCCGGGGTTCCCAGAGTTCGACGACCTTCGCGCGCACGTCGACCCACTGCTCGTCTTGGTCGATGTCGTTGAGCAGGGTCTGTTCGTTCCCGCCGGAGCCGCCGGCGAGCTCGTCGCGCTCGATGCCGGCCTCGTCGAGGTAACTGTTGACGACGCTCCGCCGCGCTTCGTCGACGGGGACACGGTACTCGCTGACGAGGCTCTCTAATCGTTCTTCGACTTCGTCCGCGGACACGTCTAGGTGGTCCGAGAACTGGTCGGCTATCTCAGCCGCGTGGGTTCGCAAATCAGTCATGGTCTACCTCGCCTCCACCTTGGTTTCCATTGGGAGGCATACTGAGCTTGGATGCGTACTCATATAAAAAGTTGCAAACGGCGCAGTGAAAGTGAACGTCACGCCGGAGAGCGCGTCAGAACCGTCGCACCGAGCGAGGAATTGATAGCCTCGGAGACGCATTCGACAGCATGGACGACCGCCTCGAAAGCATCATTCGCAGCGCCGCTCGAAACGCCGGCAAGCGCTACGAGGAGGCCAAACGCGCCTATCGAGACGGTCGCGACTCGTCTCCGGCGCACTCCCTCCCGCGGGACGGTGAGGGCCGCGCCAAAATCGTCTGTCGCCGCCACGCCGAGCGCCGCGCCGTCGCCGTCGACGGGAAGGGCCGCCCCGCCTGCTTCGACCCCGACCACCCCGACTGTCAGGGCTGTGTCGAGGACATCCGCGAAGGGATGGTCGAGACGTGGTAGGCGGAATAGTCGAGCCGTGGGCAGCGATATAGTCGGCGACGTGGCCGGTGACGTAGGTCGCGACGTGGTACGGTTTTGAGGCTGTAGCGCCACCCACCGATATGGACCGACCACTCGTCGCGCTCGTCCTCGCCGGCGGCACCGGCACCCGCCTGTACCCCGCGAGCCGGAGCGACCGGCCCAAACAGTTCCTCCCGCTCGGCGGCGACCGCTCTCTCCTCGCCGAGACCGTCGCCCGCGCCGATTTCGCCGACCACGTCGCTGTCTCGACGCGCCCAGAGTTCGCGGACGGCGTCGCCCACCACGCGCCCGACGCCGAGGTCGTGGTCGAACCCGCGGCCAAGGACACCGGTCCGGCGCTCGTCTACGCGACCCACCGAATCGCCGAGTTGTACGACGACCCGGTCGTCGTCGTCCTCCCGAGCGACCACCACGTCGGCGACGGCTTCGCCGAGGCGATGACCCGCGGCGCACGCGTCGCCGCCGACACCGGCGCACTCGTCGCCTTCGGCGTCGACCCGACCCGCCCGGACACCGGCTACGGCTACATCGAACCCGGCGCGGACCGCGGCGACTACCGCGACCTCGCCGCGTTCCACGAGAAGCCGGACGCCGAGACGGCCGCCCGCTACGTCGAGGAGGGCTACCTCTGGAACGCCGGGATGTTCGCGTGGACGCCCGAGGCGCTGTTTTCCGCTGCGCGCGACTCGCCGCTCGCGCCCCTCCTCGACGCTCTCGACGCCGGCGACACGGACGCCGGATTCGAGGCGGTCGGGGGCGTCAGCATCGACTACGCGGTGATGGAGCGCGCCGCCGACGCGGCGGTCGTCCCGGTCCACTTCGAGTGGGACGACCTCGGTTCGTGGGACGCCCTCGAACGAATCGTCGACGCCGACGAAGACGGCAACGTCGCGCTCGGCGACGACCCGGTGTTCGTCGACGCCGCCGACAACGTGGTCGCTACCGACGGCGCGAACGTCTCGCTCGTCGGCGTCTCCGACCTCGCGGTCGTCGCGTGGGGCGACCGCGTGCTCGTCGTGCCGAAAGAACAAGCGCAGAACGTCCGCGACGCGGTCTCGGTCCTCCGCGACCGCGACGCGTTCTGAGACGGGTCGAGCGCCGCGTCAGGCGCTCCGCAGTCGCCCGCCGTCGACTGGGACGCAGGCCCCGGTGACGAAGCTCGCGCGGTCACTGGCGAGGAACGCGACCACGTCGCCGAGTTCGCGCGGGTCACCGACGCGGCCCAGCGGAATCCCGTCGGACCACGAGTCGAGGCCCTCCTCGTAGGTGTCGTGGTCGCCGCGCTCGACGGCCGCCTCGACCAGTTCCTCGATGCGACTCGTCTCGTGTGCGCCCGGCAGCACCGCGTTCACCCGCACGCCCGGCGCGAGTTCGCGCGACAGCGACTTCACGAGGCCGATGACGCCGCGTCGGACCGCGTTCGAGAGGATGAGGTCGTCGATGACCTCCCTGACGGAGGTGGAGGTGATGCAGGTAATCGTGCCCGCGTCGCTCGCTTCGAGGTGCGGCCGCGCCGCCCGCACGGTCCAGACGGCGCTCATGACGAGCATGTCGAACGCGCCGTACCACTCCTGTTCGGTCAGGTCGGCGAAGCCGCCCGGCGGCACGCCGCCGGCCGAGGTGACGACGTGGTCGACGCCGCCGAACTCCTCGACGGCCGCCTCGACGAGCGCCTCGACGTCGTGCTTGCTCGTGATGTCGGTCTCGACGCCGAGCACGTCGCCGTCGAGGTCGCCCAGTTCCGATTCGGTCGCCGCGAGGCGCTCCGGGTCGCGCCCGCAGACGACGACGTTCGCTCCTTCGTCG
>NZ_JAMYJY010000238.1:0-594 GCF_024136985.1 Haloferax sp. AB510 | reverse complement strand
CCGAGGGCCTCCCCGCGAATCCGGTCGGGCGCGAGCCGCGTCACCATCCCGGTCGCCGTCACCGCGATGACCGCCCACGTGACGCCGATGACGAGGAACGTCGCGCCGAGGGTGACGAGCGCGGCGAGCGCCGCGAGCTGCGTGCCGACGACCGCCACCGCCGGGAAGGCGAGTCCACGGGTCGCCAGCGCGCCGGCCTGCAGGCGACGTGGGTCGTGTCGCGCCGCGAACGCGCCGACCTTCGCGTAGCTCACTGCCGACCCGAGACTGGACAGGACGAACAGGGCGAACACCTCGTCGGCGGACCGGCCGGAGCCGACGAGGTACGCGGGCAGCGGCCCGAAGAAGACCGAGAAACCGACGAAAAACAGCGTCGCGGCCGCGAGGTACCGGAGGAGTTCGGGGCTCATCCGCGCTCGGAGGTCGTCGAGGTCGAGGCTCTGGAGCGCCCAGTAGAGCCGCGAGGGGCCGTACGGGACCGCGCGGACCGAACGCCCGACGAGGCCGCTCTGCCGGCGGATACTGGCCGAGACGCGGGCGAACCGCCGCGCCGACATCGTCGAGCGCTCGGGGTACCAGACGCGGACGAGGACG
>NZ_JAMYJY010000237.1:0-595 GCF_024136985.1 Haloferax sp. AB510 | reverse complement strand
CAAACGACGGCGCGGTTGTTAACCCGGTGCGCTGGTACACGTTTACGATGAACCAGCTGGAGGGGCCGCAGGACATCCCGGCGAATGCCACGATCAACACCACGAAATTCATCCTTAACGATAACGAGGCGCTGGTGGTTGGGCCGTTCTTTTCCCCGGTCGAGTCAACTCAGCTGTGGCTGCATACTCAGTCCAGCCTCGGCGGGAAGAAAGAGACCAACTGGAAGGTGGTTATCTGGAAGATGGACGACGAGTACAACCAGGTCCCTGGTACGCAGCAGACGTTTACATACAGGCAGACGACGCCGCACCAATCAACCAGCGAAGTCTTCTACCGCACCGACAAAATCACACCGACCGGCGGTTTCGGGAAATACGCGGTCAGCTTCCAGCGCACGGATAACTCAGGCGACGCTTCGCTGCTGAAGGTCGAAGAGATCCACAGCATTAACATCCGCACGAATGTCGTCCACCCGACCGACACGCTGGTGCGGGTGAAGGTGAGGGCGACAGAGAACGCTCTGGGCAGCCGTGAGCGCAAAATATAACGCGCTGGTGACGCGCCACACCATCACTTACGACCTGGACACGCAGG
>NZ_JAMYJY010000236.1:0-600 GCF_024136985.1 Haloferax sp. AB510 | reverse complement strand
AAGCGTAATTCGAAAGGTAAATTCAGCTTAACAACGGGCGTAATGCCTTTACAGTCTCTCTTCAACGATTAACGAACAAATTTCCACACCGAAGAGGGGATCTTGTCATACAGTTTATTCATGGTCAGCTCAGCAAGACGATGGTCGGCAGCTGAATAAAATACCGCCAGTTCATTATCAGACAGCTCGTATTTATTTTTCTCAATAACTCGTTCAAGGGTGTCAATTGACTGGCAGCGTCGCAGGCGCATCAAATAATCGACTTTTGTTAATGGTTTATCAGACATAAATTCACCTTAGTAATTGTAATAATTTTAACAGGAAAGACTAACCGGATTAGCTCTGCTGACATTAGTGAAGCAGCGAAATAGACGGTTTCCTGATTTACGCCATTTCTGCAAATCCTGTGCGTTAATGCCGTAGCTGCTGAACAACATAAAGGTGTCGTCCAGGTATTCATCAATTTGCTCTATCAACTTATTATCTTCATTGTACTTAATTTTATAATTAAGTGCGAAGGTGGCGATATGCTCGATCAGCTCGTTGAGCTGTAAATTGATAGCAGACGTTGGATCGTTCACCCAGCCATGGTTACTTTCT
>NZ_JAMYJY010000235.1:0-621 GCF_024136985.1 Haloferax sp. AB510 | reverse complement strand
TACGTCGGCGAGCGTCGTCGGCGGCCGACCGTCGTCCGCCGCGTCGGTGGGCCGCGGATTCGCGTCGTCGGCGACCGACTCGTCCTCGGGCCGGGCGAACACCGCCTCAGACTGACGCTCGAAGCCGACGCGGGCGGTTCTGTCGTTGTCCTCGCCCCCGCGACAGCCGACCCGGCGGCGGCGTAGGTTCAAATACCCGGACGGGACCACGCCCCCGTATGCCCCTCGACTCCTCTTCCATCGGCTCCCTCTCCGAAACCGTCGCCGCGGCGCTCCCGAACGCGCTCGGCGACCGACTCGCCGACGCGACTGGCGCTCGGGTCGCGCCCTGCGATTCGACCGACGGGTGTGGCTGTGTGACCGCGTTCTCGACGCCCACGGACCGCCCCGACGACGATACCGTGACACTCGCAGTCGACGCCAGCGGCTGCCCACATCGCGGGTCGCTCTCAACCGCGCCCGCCTGTCGAGCGACGGTCGTCGAGGCGCTCGAAACCCGCGACGCCGACCGGCTCGTCGTCCGCGCCGACGGACTGGAACGCCGGTACGACGACGCCGCGACCGGCCTGCTCGTCGCCGCGGGTCGATTCGCAGAGCGCGTCCGCTTTCGCGACGACCGCC
>NZ_JAMYJY010000234.1:0-624 GCF_024136985.1 Haloferax sp. AB510 | reverse complement strand
CGCGTCCACCCGGTCGCGCTGTTCGGCCGACTCGTCTCGCCCGTCGACCGCGAGTGGTCCCGTCCGACGCTCGTCGGCGGGGTCGCGGCCGTCGCGCTCCCGGCGCTCGCCGCGGTCGTCGCCGCGGTGCGACGTGGGGTGCAACGCTCGTTTCGCCGTGGCTCGGCGCGGCCGTCGCCGCGCTCGCGCTGTTTTCGACCACGAGCCTCCGGATGCTCCTCGATGCGGCCGAGGCGGTCGTCTCCGCCACGGCGGACGAATCCGACCTCGACACCGCCCGGTACGAACTCCGGGCGTTGGCCGGGCGCGACCCGTCGTCGCTCTCGGCGGCCGACATCCGGAGCGCCGCCGTCGAGAGCGCCGCGGAGAACCTCGCCGACGGCCTCGTCGCCCCGTTGCTCGCGTTTACGCTCCTCGCGCCCGTCTCGCTCCCGCTCGCGGTCGGCGCGGCCGCGTGGGTCAAAGGCGTCAACACGCTCGATTCGATGCTCGGCTACCGACACAAGCCGGTCGGTCGGGTTCCGGCCCGCCTCGACGACGCGGTGATGTGGCTCCCGGCGCGCGTTTCGGCCGTCTTACTGGCCGTCGTCGCCGGCGCGCCGGCCACGGTGACGCGAGTCGGCG
>NZ_JAMYJY010000233.1:0-625 GCF_024136985.1 Haloferax sp. AB510 | reverse complement strand
GGCCGACGAGGCCGCTGGCGACGTTGGCGGCGCTCCCGCCGCCCGCGCCGACCCGCGACTCGACCGTTGCCTCGCCGTCGGGCTCCGGCAGCGCGTCCACGCGGAGGGTGACGTCCCAGTTCACGTGGCCGGCGCAGATGACACGGGACATGCGTCCCCGTAGGTCGGTTCGCCGGTGGGATAACTTTCCCGGGTCGGGCGACGAGAGCGCGGAGAAAAAGCGAGAGTGCGGCGGCGGGCGGCCCCCCGAACGGGGTTACGGCCTCAGCCGGCGATGGCGAACAACAGGAGGTTGTGGACGCCGGGGCCGAGACCGACGGCGGCGACGAGGCCCAAGAGGAGCGCCCCCTCGGTGGGGTCCTCGCGCACGTAGTCGGCGAGTAAGGCGACCACGAAGCCGGCCACGACGAGTTTCACGAGGACGAACAGCCAGCCGACGCCGATGACCTCCGCGGTCGGCAGCGCCGCGGCGGCTTCGAGGATGATGCGCGACAGCGGCGTCCGCTCGCCGAAGCCGAGTACGTCGATGCCAACGGCGGTCGACAGCGCGTCGAGGGCGTGCCCGAAGATTGCGAGGAGGCCGAGCGACCCCGCGGCGGCCGCCTCGGCGCGAGTCGCGCACGAC
>NZ_JAMYJY010000232.1:0-628 GCF_024136985.1 Haloferax sp. AB510 | reverse complement strand
GAAACGAATGAAGAGACTCTAGCGTCATCGGTGCCACCTCCAATTCTTCTTCAATAACACTCCTTGTTGTAGGGAGCATGTCTCCTGAAAGAACCTTACCGAGTGATTCGTAAGCAACCTCTCTTCTTCGAGATTCCAAATCAGGAGATAGCACCGCAGATACAACTAGTGGTCCAACTATTGGAAGTGCCGTTTGTGCAGCACCACCGAGGATTGTTCGAATTGAATCAGCAACTTGCTCTTGGTTATTAGATAAAAATGAATTGATGCCCTTGGAGAGTTGCCCAACAACTCGCTGAGATTGGGAAGGCAGTTTATTGACAGTATTTCCCAATTCTTCCCGGTTTGGTATTTGAACATTTTCCATCCCTTTTTTCCAAGGTATCTAGACAGAATACCACGTCCCCACTCTTCATGCTCAGTAAAGAACTCGCTTACTCTACCAGGGTACAGTGTTCTTGCGTTTTCTACGGACACCCGGTTGGCAATCCATGGTACATAGGAAACGTAGTCTGGGATATCAATCGCGAAGCTGTATCTATATTCTAATTTGGATCTTACACTACTGTCTGTTAGTGAAACAGAGTCAAATAGATCCATCTTCTCGATCTCAGCTAAGTCTGATTCG
>NZ_JAMYJY010000231.1:0-675 GCF_024136985.1 Haloferax sp. AB510 | reverse complement strand
GACCGTCGAGTACGCGCCGCCGCGCGACTCCGACCCGGCGCTCCCCGACGCCTTCGCCGACACGAAGTTCGACCGCCTCGGGCGGACGATGGACGAGTTCGTCGGCATCGAGCGCGCGCCCGACGGCCTCGACACCGCGCGGGCGCGGCTTCGCCGCCTGAAAGGCGAGGTCGACGCCTACGCCCGCACCCGCGTCTCGCGGTCCATCTACGAACTCCGGAACGCCTGCGTCTCGTCGCTCCTCGTCGCCCGCGCGGCCGCCGACGCGCCGTCGGCCGGCTGTCACTCGCTCGTCGACCCGGACGAACGCGAGGGAGGCGAGAGAGACGAGGGAGGCGAGGAGAGCGACGACGCCGAACAGGGGGTGACCCCGAGTGCTGACGACTGAGACGGTCGAGCGCTGGCTGGCCGAGGACGTCGGCCACCGCGACGTGACGAACGACGTGCCCGGCGACACCACCGGGCGACTCGTGGCGAAGGAGCCGGCGGTCGCCGCCGGTCTCGACGCCGCCGTCGCCGTCTTCGACTCCCTCGGCGTCGAGGCCGAGAACGCGGTCGAGGTCGGCGACGCGGTCGAACCGGGCGACGTGGTTCTCCGCGTCGAAGGCGACGCACGGAACGTCCTCCGCGGCGAGCGCGTCGCGGCAAACGTCGTCGGCCACGCCTCTGGGGTCG
>NZ_JAMYJY010000230.1:0-701 GCF_024136985.1 Haloferax sp. AB510 | reverse complement strand
GTACTTCAACGATTACGTGATGGGAAACTTCTGGTCGGCGCACTGGCCGCAGTCCCATTTCCGTCATCACCTGCTGATGTGTCGCCACCTGCCGGACGGGGGCAAGCTGACGCTGACCAACTTTAATTTTACCCACTGGCAGAACGGGCATGTGGAGGAGCAGATCCATTTGCCGGATGCGGAGGCGCTGTATAAGCTGATGCAGGCGCGGTTTGGCCTGGGCGTTGATGACCCGAAGCACGGCTTTACCCCTGGCCGAGCTGACGGCCCGTTGATGGCGGGGGTTTGATACGCATCCACAGGCAGGGAAATAGCCCGGTGCGGCTACGCCTTACCGGGCCTACAGGGTAAATGCAAAACGGCAACCCTGAGGTTGCCGTTTTTAGTGTTTGCACCCTCTCCTGTGGGAGAGGGCCGGGGTGAGGGGATCAGACAGCACCATGCTTACCAGCTGTAATTCACCGTCGCCGTCACCGTCCGGCCAATCCCGTAGAAGCACGCCGTATCGCTTGCGCATGACGCCACATACTTCGTGTCTGCCACGTTATTGACGTTGAACTGCACGCTTGCCCCTTTCAGGCTGCGGTTCATCTCGCCAGATCGTAGCGCAGCATCGCGTCATACAGATCCACCGATGGCACCTTGAAGGTGATTCTTCGCCATCGCCGTAGCTGGTGCCGAGTGTAGCTGTCATCCCAGCG
>NZ_JAMYJY010000022.1:0-41876 GCF_024136985.1 Haloferax sp. AB510 | reverse complement strand
TTCTACCCGACCTCCTCGGTGCGGACGCTGTACTCGCCGGACGCGCCATTCATGGTCAAGGGGTCGCTGAACGTCAAAATCACCAATTCGGCACGGGTCAACAAGCGCCACGAACTGGAGCGCGGCGTCGCCGTCAGCGAACTGCTCGACGCCGGCCTCCGCGACGTTATCGACGCCGAGTTCCCCGAGTTCGGCCTCGTGGACGACCCGGCCTACGTCACCGTCGACCTCGGCGACGGCGAGTCCGGTTTCGAGACCGTTCTCCGCGAGAACCCCTTCCGCGGCGACGCGGCGACGAACGCGACGCCCGTGGTCGCACTCTGTCAGAACCCCATCGGCGAGGGTCGCTCCCGACTCGGGACTATCGTCGAGACGCTCGCGGAACGCGAGGGGCGGTCGCCGGGCGCGGTCGCCGAGTCGTGGTTTCGGCGGTACCTCTCGGTCGGGCTTCGACCGGTGCTGTGGCTCTACCTCCGGTACGGCTTCGGCGTCGAGGCCCACCAGCAGAATAGCGTCGTCCTGCTGGAAGACGGCTACCCAGCAGGGTTCCGCTACCGCGACAATCAGGGCTACTACTTCCCCGAATCGCGGTACGCCCGACTCGACGAGTTCCTCCCCGGCGTCGGCGAGCGGACGGACACCGTCTGCGGCGACGACATCGCGGACCAGCGCATGATATACTGGACGATTCTCAACAACGCGCTCGGCGTCGTCAGCGCGCTCGGCCGGAGCGGACTGGTCGATGAACGGCGACTGCTCGCGACGCTCCGCGAGGAACTCGAATCGCTCCGCGAGATCGACGCGCCGGGGTCGTCGCTCCTCGACCGGCTGCTCTCCGAGCCGACGCTGACGCGCCAGTCGAACCTCCTGACGCGGTTCCACGACATCGACGAACTGGACGACTCCCTCGACGACGCGCCGCTCTTCGTCGAGGTCGACAATCCGCTGGTGACGGAGTTCGACGGGGAGCGGTGAGCTGACGCGGCGGCGACGCGAGCGGCCGACGCGAAGCCCAAAACTCGACTCGACCCAACGCGGCCGGTGCGTGGGTGGGCGTTCGGGCGGAGAAAACCGCCGAAAGCGGCGGAAGGCGGGTCGTCGCGGACGCTCCGCGGCGACCGAGTAGCGGCCGCGCTGCCGATTTATTATTCACGAAAGGTGTGACTGCAGTAAACTTTTTGTATTTTTAGGCTAGCCTAAAACTGTATGCTCGACAGCGACAGACCGACGACGAATCGGCGGAGGACAGCGCGATGACCGACCCGACGGCCGGCAACGAGGCGTTGCTCGAACAGCAGGCCGCCCGCGAGTCGAGCGCGCGGACCTACCCCCGACACCTCCCGCACGCGATACGGGAGGCTTCGGGTGTCACCGTCACCGACATGGACGGCGAGGAGTACTACGACTGCCTCGCGGGGGCCGGCACGCTCGCGCTCGGGCACAATCACCCGAAGGTGGTCGAGGCGATGGAGCGCGTCCTCGCCGAGGACCGCCCGCTCCACACCCTCGACATCACGACGCCCGTCAAAGAGCGGTTCGTCGACACGCTGTTCGACAGCCTCCCCGACGAGTTCGCCGACAACGCGCGGGTGCAGTTCTGTAGCCCCGCCGGGACCGACGCCGTCGAGGCCGCGCTCAAGCTCGTCAAGACGGCGACAGGCAACCGGAGCGTCCTCGGGTTTCAGGGCGGCTACCACGGCATGACCAACGGCGCGCTGAGCCTGATGGGCGACACCGACCCGAAGGAGGACGTGCCGGGACTGATGCCCGACGTACACCACCTCCCGTATCCGTACGAGTATCGGTGTCCGTTCGGCGTCGGCGGCGAGGAGTGCCACGAACTCGCCGCCCGGTACGTCGAGCGAACTCTCGACGACCCCGAAAGCGGCATCACGGACCCCGCCGGGATGGTGGTCGAACTCGTCCAGGGCGAGGGCGGCGCGATTCCCGCGCCCGACGACTGGACCCGCGAGATTCGGCGGGTGACCCGCGAGCGCGACATCCCGCTCGTCGTAGACGAGATTCAGACCGGCCTCGGCCGGACCGGCGAGCTGTACGCCTTCGAACACGCCGACATCGTCCCCGACGCAGTCACGCTCTCGAAGGCAATCGGTGGGTCGCTCCCGCTTTCGGTCGTCGTCTACGACGAGTCGCTCGACGTCTGGGAGCCGGGCGCACACGCCGGGACCTTCCGCGGGAACCAACTCGCGATGGCCGCCGGCATCGCCACCATCGAACACGTGCTCGAACACGACCTGGACGGCCACGCCGCGCGCATGGGCGACCGACTCCGCGGCCACCTCGACGCGGCGAAGCGCGCTCACGACGCCGTCGGTGACGTGCGCGGTCGCGGGCTGATGCTCGGCGTCGAACTCGTCGACCCAGCGGGGGAGCCCGACGCCTGCGGGCGCTTCCCGGCGCATCCGGACCTCGCCGACGCCGTCCGCGCGGCGTGTTTCGACCGCGGGCTCATCGTCGAACTCGGCGGCCGCCACGGGAGCGTCGTCCGGTTCCTCCCGCCGCTCGTCGTCACTCCGAACGACGTGGACGCCATCGGGAGCATCTTCGCGGACGCCGTGGAGGCCGCAATCGAGGAGGTCGACGCTGACGGCCGCCGGGAGGTCGCCGCATGAACGGCGTCGGCGGCGTCGAGGCCGACGGCGAGCGCCACGACCCGCGACCGGACGCCGCGAAGTGGTTCCTGAGCGGCGACGACGACGACCGAGCGCGCTACCGGGACGCGATTCGGCGGGCGTGCGATCTCGTTCTCGACGAGTTCGCCGACGAGGCGACGCCGTACTCGGGGGCGACACCCGAGGAGCTCGACGACGCGCTCGCCCGGTTCGAGATGCTTCCCCACGAGGGCGACGGCCTGGTCGCGGCGCTCGACCGCACCGAGCCGGTTCTGCGGAACTCGGTCGGCGTGTCGGACCCGACCTGCGTCGCACACCTCCAGTGTCCGCCGACGATTCCCGCGCTCGCGGCCGAGGTGCTCCTGACGGCGACGAACCAGTCGATGGACTCGTGGGACCAGAGCCCCGCCGCGACACAACTCGAACGGCAATTCGTCGACGAGTTGTGCGACCTGTTCGGCTACGAAAACGGCGACGGCGTGTTCACAAGCGGCGGCACGCAGTCGAACTTCGTCGGCCTGCTCCTCGCGCGCAACAGGGTCCTCCTGGAGGAGTACGGCGTCGACGTACAACAGGCCGGCCTCCCACCGGAGGCGAGAGACCTGCGCATCCTCTGTTCGGCTGACGCCCATTTCACCGCCAAACAGGCCGCGTCGCACCTCGGTCTCGGCGAGAACGCCGTCGTCACCGTCTCGACCGACGACGACCGCTGCCTGTCGATGGAAGCGTTCGACGAGGCGGTCTCTGACCTCCGCGAGCGCGGAAAGCGCCCGTTCGCAATCGTCGCGACCGCCGGGACGACGGACTTCGGGAGCATCGATCCGTTAGGCCCGCTGGCCGACCGCGCGGCCGAACTCGACTGCTGGTACCACGTCGACGCCGCGTGGGGCGGCGCGCTCGCCCTGAGCGACGACCACGCCGACAAACTCGCCGGTATCGAGGCCGCGGACTCCGTCGCGGTCGACTTCCACAAACTGTTCTACCAGCCGATTAGCTGCGGCGCGGTGCTCGTCCGCGACGAGTCGGCGTACGACCTCATCGACCGCAACGCGGCCTACCTGAACCCGGAACGCGACGACGACGCGGGCGTTCCGAACCTCGTCTCGAAGTCCGTCCAGACGACCCGGCGATTCGACGCGCTCAAACCCTTCGTGACGATGCAGGCGCTCGGCCGCGAGGGACTGGCGTCGATGGTCGAGTACACCATCGACCTCACCGACGACGCCGCGAGGCTCGTCGAGGCCGACCCCGACCTCCGCCTCGTCCACGACTCCGACCTGAACGTCGTCGTCTTCCGGTACGTCCCTGAGACCGGGCGGACCGGCGACACAGCAGGCGAACGGCGCGTCGCCGACCTAAACGAGGCCATCCGCGACTCCCTCCTCGACGACGGCGAGGCCGTGGTGGCTCGCACCACCGTCGACGGCGAGACGTGCCTGAAGCTGACGCTCTTGAACCCCCGAACGACGCGCGAGGACCTCCGAGAACTCCTGCGCGAGATTTCGACCCGCGGAACCGAACTCGAAACGACAACCGACGACCAACACGCATGAACCCGAACGACACAGCCGAGTCAGCGACGATACACAGCTTCCTGAACTGCTACCTCCGGGAGACCGGCGACTACACCGTCGTCCCCGCCGGAGACGCACCGGTCGAGACGGACGCCGACGAAGTCGTCCACGCGCCGCTGTTCCATCAGGGCGTGGACCTCTACGTCCCGCTTTCGTACCGGTCGCCGACGGACCGACACCTGTTCGACCTGCCCGGCGTCTACCGACTTCCCCGGGGCGAGACGCTCCCGCTCGAGTACACGATGCTCGTGACGCTCGTCACGACCGAACTCAGACTCGACCGCGACGACACCGGCGCGGCCGACGAACTGCTCCTTCGCGTCGTCAAGAGCTGTCAGAATATCGAACAGTTCGTCGAGGGGCGCCGCGGCGACGAGGAGCGACTGTACGGCTTCGACACCACCTTCCGCAACGCGGAGCAGTCGCTCGTCTTCGGTCACCCGCTCCACCCGACGCCCAAAAGCAGGCAGGGCATCCCCGACCACGAGTCGCGGACCTACGCGCCCGAACTCCGCGGGTCGTTCCCGCTGGCGTACTTCAGCGCCGACCCCTCGCTCGTCTCGCAGGACTCCGCGCGCGACGACTCGGCGGCCGAGTGGGTCGCGTCGGCGCTCCGGGCGGACGAGTCGGTCCCCGAGTCGTTCGTCGCCGAACACGTCGATAGCGAGAGGGTGCTGATTCCCGTCCACCCGTGGCAAGCGGACTACCTCCGCGCGCAACCCGAAGTGCAGACGCACCTCGGCGACGGCCTCGAATACGTCGGCCAGGTCGGCCGAGAGTTCTACCCGACCTCCTCGGTGCGGACGCTGTACTCGCCGGACGCGCCATTCATGGTCAAGGGGTCGCTGAACGTCAAAATCACCAACTCCGAGCGGACGAACAAACTCCCCGAACTGGAGCGCGGCGTCGCCATCACCGAACTGCTGAATACCGAACTCGGCGACGACCTCGAAGAGCGGTTCCCGGCGTTCGACGTCGTCCGCGACCCGGCGTACCTGACGGTCGACCTCGACGACGGCGAATCCGGCTTCGAAACCGTCCTCCGCGAGAACCCCTTCCGCGGCAACGCGGCGACGAACGCGACGCCCGTGGTCGGTCTCTGTCAGGACCACCTCGGCGACGGGTCGTCGCGGCTGGCGACGCTCGTCGAGGGAATCGCCGACCACGAGGGGCGACCGACCGACGCGGTGGCGGAAGACTGGTTCCGTCAGTACCTCGAACTGTCGGTCCGGCCGGTGCTGTGGCTCTATCTCGAACGCGGGCTGGGCGTCGAAGCCCACCAGCAGAACAGCGTCCTGACTCTCGACGGCGGCTATCCCGAGACGTTCCGCTACCGCGACAATCAGGGCTACTACCTCCCCGAGTCGATGTACGACGAGGTGAACGCGCTCCTGCCCGGTATCGGCGAGCGCGCCGACACCGTCTGTCCGGACGCCGTCGCCGACGAACGCATCCGGTACTACGTCATCATCAACAACGCCCTCGGCCTCGTCAACGCCTTCGGCACGGCCGGGCTGGTCGACGAGCGACGCCTCTTGGGCGTCCTCCGCGAGGAACTCGAATCGCTTCGCCGGTACGACCGACCGTCGTCGTCGCTCCTCGACGACCTCCTCACGAAAGAGACGATTCCCTGCAAGGCGAACCTGCTCACGCGGTTCCACGACATGGACGAACTGGAGGGCTCGCTGGCGAACCAGTCGGTGTACGCCGATATCGACAACCCGCTGGTCACGGAACTGGAGGTGCCGACGCCATGACCGGTTCGAACGCCGACCCGGCGACTACGACCGCGACCGCGACGACGCGAGCGGGCGCGGCCCGCGAGTACGCGTATCGGGTTCGAAACGAGCGCATCGACCGGACCGTGGCGTTCGCCGAGGTCGACCCGGCCCTCGATTTCGACCGGCTCTGCGCGTGGTTCGGCTCCGACCATGTCAAGCCGTACTGGCAACTCGACCTGCCGGAGGCGGCGTTTCGGGCGAAGCTCAACGAAAAACTCGACGACGACCATCTCACGCCCTACGTCGGCCTGCTGGACCACACGCCGATGAGCTACTGGGAGACGTACCGCGCGGCCGACGACGTGGTCGGCGAGCGCTACGGCGCGGAGCCGAAAGACCGCGGCGTCCACCTGCTCATCGGGCCGCCGGAGTACCTCGGGCACGGCTACGCCGCGCCGCTCCTGCGGGCGATTACCGCGTTTCAGTTCCGCGCAACTGACGCCGAGCGGGTCGTCAGCGAACCGGACGTTCGCAACGAAATCGCTATCCGCGTCTTCGAGCGGTGCGGCTACGAACCGCAGGAACGCATCGACCTCCCCGACAAGGAAGCGCTGTTGATGCACTGCGAGCGCGAGCGGTTTTTCGGCGTGGAGACGGGGGTGGACCGATGAGCGAGACGCCCGTCCACGACGTGGTCGGCGTCGGCCTCGGGCCGTTCAACCTCGGACTGGCCGCCATGCTCGACGACGCGCCCGACGACGTGGACGCGGTGTTCCTCGAACAGGACGCCGAGTTCGCGTGGCACGAGGGGATGCTCATCGAGGGGACGACCCTCGAAGTGCCGTTCCTCGCGGACCTCGTGACGCTGGCCGACCCGACGAGTCCCCACAGCTACCTCAACTACCTGCGGGAGACCGGCCGCATCTACGAGTTTTACTTCTACGAGACGTTCCAGATTCCCCGGCGGGAGTACGACGACTACCTGCGCTGGGTCAGCCGGCGACTCGACGCCTGCCGGTTCGAACGCCGGGTGACGAACATCGAGTGGTCCGACGCCGACGCCGGCTACTTCGAGGTGACCGCCCGCCACCCCGAAAGCGGTGAGGAGCACCGTTACCGGGGCGAAGACGTGGTGTTCGGCGTCGGAAGCCGACCGCACGTCCCCGAAAATCTGGGCGGGCACCCCGAGCGGGACGTGTTCCACACCGCGGCGTATCGGAGCCGAAAAGAGCGGTGTCTCGACGCCGACTCGATAACCGTCGTCGGGTCGGGCCAGAGCGCCGCGGAGGTGTTCTTGGACCTCTTGGAGGCGCAGGCCGACGCGGACTACCGGCTCGACTGGCTCACGCGCTCGGAGGGCTTCTTCCCGATGGAGTACTCGAAGCTCGGACTCCAGCACTTCACGCCGGAGTACACGTCGTACTTCAACGACCTCCCGCAAGAGACCCGTGACGAGGTGTACCCCGAACAGGACCTGCTGTACAAGGGCATCGACGTGAACACCAGCGCCGAGATATACGACGCACTCTACCGTCGCTCCATCGGCGACCGCGACCCCGACGTGGGGCTGTTCGCCATGACCTCGGTGGAGGGCATCGAGCGGGTGTCCGGTCCCGGCGGGCCGCGCTACCGTCTCGACTGCGAGCAGTGGCAGTCCGAGACGCCGTTCGCCCACGAGAGCGAGGTCGTCGTCCTCGGGACGGGCTACCACCGGCCGACGCCGAGTTTCCTCTCGTCGCTCGAATCGCGCATCGAGTGGGACGACAGGGGTCGCTACCGCGTCACCGACGACTACCGACTGCGCCTCGACGACGACGTGACGGGGCGCATCTTCGTCCAGAACGCCGAGCGCCACACCCACGGGGTCGGCGCGCCCGACCTCGGCCTCGGCTGTTATCGCAACGCGCACATCGTGAACCGACTCTGCGACCGAACGGTCTACCCCGAAGACGAGGACACCGTGTTTCAGGACTTCGCCGTCGAGCGGTTCCTCGAAACGACCGGCGGCGCGACCGCGGCGGCATCGACGGCGGAGGAAGACGAATGAACGGACCAGAACTGCGGACGAACGGACGGACAGGACGGATAGACGGACTGGAGACGCTCCGGACCGCGCTCGACGCGGACCGGTGGACGAACGTGAGCCACGACCTGCTCACGAAGCTGTTCGAGGAGTTCCTGTACGAGGAACTGCTCGACCCCGAAGCGCGCGGTTCCGACGGCGAGTGGACCCGGTACCGCCTCGAGTACGACGGCGTTTCCTACCGGTTTGCGGCCCAATCGCGACCGTTCGACAGCTATCGTGTCGACCCCGACAGCATCGAGCGACGGGCAGACGGCGATAGTGGCGAGACAGAGAGCGGAGACGCCGGCGAGAAGTCGGAGAGAGGCGGAGACGCCGATGGCTGGCGGCCCGCGACCGACCCCGTCCAGTTCCTCCTCGACGCGCGGGAGTCGCTCGGCGTGGCCCCCGAGACGGCGAGTCACCTCGTTCGGGAGTACAACAACACGCTGGTCGCCGACGCCCACATCGACGCCCGAAAGGCGGATGCGGACGAGAGCCTACTGGACATGCCGTACGCCGCGGTCGAAGGCGAGATGGAGGGCCACCCGTGGTTCACCATCAGCAAGGGCCGCATCGGCTTTGGCTACGACGACTACCGGGCGTACGCGCCCGAACGCAAGACGCCGCAGTCGCTCGTTTGGGTCGCCGCGCGCCGCGACCGCGCCGACTTCCGGAGTGTCGAGGGCCTGCGGTATGAGTCGCTGATGGCCCAGCAACTCGGCGGGGCCGCGGCGGAGTTCGACGCGACGCTCCGGGCCGGCGGCCACGACCCGGACGACTACTACTACCTCCCGGTCCACGAGTGGCAGTGGGAAAACACCGTCGCGCAACTGTTCGCCAAGGACATCGCCGCCGGCGATATCGTCCCGCTGGGGACCGGCCCCGACAGCTACCTCCCGCAGCAGTCGGTGCGGACGCTGACGAACCTCTCGGACCCCGAAAAGCCACACGTCAAGGTCCCGATTCGCGTGCTGAACACCATCGTCTATCGGGGACTGCCCGGCGAGCAGGCGCGCGCCGCGCCGCGGGTCACGGAGTACGTGCAGTCGATTCGCGACGACGACCCGTTCCTCCGCGACGACTGCGAGTTAGTGCTGCCGGGCGAGATTGCGAGCCTCAACTACGACCATCCCGAGTTCTCGCAACTGGACGACGCGCCGTACCAGTATCACGAACTGCTCGGGGCGGTGTGGCGCGAGAGCGTCGAGGCCCTCGTCGACGACGACGAGCAGGTGCTCACGCTTTCGGCGCTCATGCACGAGGACGCCGACGGCACGCCCGTCGTCTCCAAGCTCGCCGAGCGGGCCGGCTGTTCTATCGACGAGTGGCTGGCCGACTGCTTCGACGTGCTGCTACCGCCGCTGTTGCACTACCTCTACCGCTACGGGATGGTGTTCATGCCCCACGGAACGAACACGATGCTCGTCCTGCGGGACGGTCGGCCGACCCGGCTGGCGGTAAAGGACTACGTGGACGAAATCGCGGTCAGCGAGACGCGACTGCCGGAACTCGACAGGCTCCCCGACGACCTGTACGAACACGACGATATCATCCACCGGAAGTCGCCGGAGGGAATGTGTCAGCACATCGTCGGCACGCTGTTCGTCTGCGTCCTGCGCTACGTGGCCGACCTGCTGGAGCGCCGCGAGGGCTACGACGAGATTCGCCTGTGGCGGCAGGTCCGCGCGAGCATCGAGCGGTACCACGAGCGGTTCCCGGAACTGGAAGACCGCTTCGAGCTGTTCGACCTGTTCAAACCGGAGTACGACAAGCTCTGTCTGAACCGGAACCGACTGGTTGAGTACGGTTACGACGACGACCACGCGCCGCCGGCGGTGACGGCCCACGGGACCGTCTCGAACGCGCTTTTCGACCTCGAACCGGCGGTGCGAACAGGGGGAGACGGGAGCGACCGATGAGCGACGAACTGTTCGCGCGCGTCGATTCGAACCACAAGCCGGACCCGTGGGGCGAGTACCGCGCCGCGGCGACGTTCACGTTCGACCTCGACGCCAACGAACTGTGGCGCGCGGCCGCCGCGCTCGACCCGGAGTTCGCCCGGTTGGACTACCGCGGCGACTACGGGCCGGAAGTCGGCGTGCCGCGGCTCGTCGAGTTGTTCGACAAGTACGACGTGAACTGCACGTTCTTCGTCCCCGGCAAGGTCGCAGAAGAGTGGCCCGAGGCGGTGAAACTCCTCCACGAACACGGCCACGAAATCGCCCACCACGGCTACACGCACGTCTCGCCCCGTGAGATGTCGGCCGAGCGCGAGGCGACCGAGTTCCGACGGACCGTCGAGGTGTTCGAAGACCTCACCGGCGAGCCCCCGGTCGGCTACCGGACCGTCGGCGGGATGCGCGACCAGACGCTCGACCTCGTCGAGAAGGCCGGGATGCTGTACGACGCCTCGTGGCAGGATACGGACATGCCGTACCTCCGCGAGGACCGCGACCTCGTGGAGATTCCTAACGACTACCTGTTGGACGACTTCGTCTACTGGGGGTTCAACATGGGGCCGACGTTCGAGTTCCAGTCGGGGATCTCGCCGCACGGCCCGGTGTTCGACACGTGGGAAGCCGAGTTCGACGGCATCCGCGAACGCGGTCGGCTGTTCGTGTTGACGATGCACCCGCAGATTGTGGGCCGGGCGAGCCGCGTCGACGCGCTCGAATCCCTGCTCCAGCGGATGCTCTCGACCGGCGACACGTGGGTGACGACCTGTGCGGAACTCGCGCGCTACTGGCGCGACCGATACGACTGATGGGCCGCGCGACGAAGCTCCGGAAGCGCCTCGACGGCCTGTTCGTCGACCCGTCGGAGTTCGACTTGACCGAGGGAGGTATTGCGAGGCCGCTTTGCTACCTCGCGGCACCCATCGTCGTCACGAACCTGCTCCAGACGGCGTACAACGTCGCGGACACGCTCTGGCTGGGCCGGTACAGCACCGAGGCGCTGGCGGCCATCTCGTTCGCGTTCCCGCTGGTGTTCCTGTTCCTCTCGCTGGGACTAGGACTGTCTATCGCCGGGAGCGTCCTCGTCGCCCAACACACCGGTGCGGGTGAATCGCTCGATGCGGAGCGGGCCGCGGCGCAGACGCTCACGTACACGACCATCGCGGCCGTCGGCGTCGGCGCTGTCGCCTACGTCGCGGTCGACGACGTGCTCGCGTTCATGGGCGCGTCACCCACAGTCCTCCCGCTCGCGACCACCTACATGCGCATCGTCTCGCTGGGGATGGTGTTCGTGTTCGCGTTCTACGCGTTCATCTCACTCATGCGGGGCCGCGGCGACACCGTCACACCCATGCTCGTCATGGCAGGGTCGGTCGTGCTCAACGTCGTCCTCGACCCGGTGCTCGTCTTCGGGTGGTGGGGCGCGCCCGAACTCGGCATCCGCGGGGCGGCGATAGCGACGGTGTGCTGTCGCGGACTGGCCGCCGTCGTGGGTGTGGGCATCCTCCTCGACGGACGGCGTGGGCTCCGACTCCGACCGAGGCAGTTCGTCCCGAGCGCCACGGCCGCGAGGCGACTGTTCCGACTCGGCCTGCCGACCGCCCTCGAAGAGACCGGACGGGCGGTCTCAATCAACCTCCTCTTGGCCGTCGTTGGGCTGTTTTCGACCGGCGTGGTCGCCGGCTACGGGGTCGGGACGCGCGTCTTTTCGGTCGTCGTCCTCCCGACGGTCGCGTTCGCGAGCGCGGTCGAAACGATGACGGGACAGAACCTCGGCGCGGGAGCGACTGACCGCGCGACGGCGACCAACCGCTTCGCCGCGGTGTTCCTGTTCGGCGTCATGAGCGCCTGCGGCGTCGTCGTCTGGGTCGCCGCCCGCCCGCTCGTCGGTCTGTTCGCGACCGACGCGACCGTCGTCGACGCCGGCGTTTCCTTCCTCCGAACGATTGCCCCCTCGTTCGGATTCGTCGGCCTGATGCGGGTATTCACCGGCGGACTGCGCGGGGCGGGTCGGACGACGGCGGCGTCGCTCATCGTCATCCTCGCGCTCGGCGTCGTGCGGATTCCGGCCGCGCTGTGGGGGGCGAACGCCGTCGGTCCCGGTGGTATCTGGGTCGCGTTCGCCGCCTCGAACGTCGTCGGCGGCGGCGCCGCATCGCTGTGGTTCTACCGGACCGTCCGGCGGCGCTCACTCTCTCGAAGCGGTTTGATGAGAACCGCGGCCGGCGACGACTGACGCCCGCGGGGCGGTCAGCGGCTGACGCACGAAGACGTAACACCCCTCGAATTTTTGATTGTTTGGTCGTGAGGATCTGACAGTTCTTCGCGTCGCGAGCCGGGATCAGAGCCCGTCGCAAACGACCGCGCCGTGAGGAACATAACAGCTTGTACCGTAGTAGATGAACCACCAGTCGAAAACGAATGAACAGATACGGACGGAGAAAAGCATATAAATTCTGAGTTGATTTGTGTAATTATTCCGACAACTTCAGAGGTGATCGCTCGAAACCGATATCGGCACGGAAGGCGAGGGCATCGATGCCGGCCGGCGCCGGCGGGGCGCAGACGCGGGCAAGCTCTACACCCATGCCAAGAACTATCATGCACCGGCACGAGGTTACGCGTGGTCGGCGCGAGCGGTCCGACCGTGTGACGTGTCAGTCATACCAGTACGCGCGAGTCGGCGGCGGGTGCCGTGACAAGTCCAACTCATGAACGCCCACCGCTGACTCTCGCGCTACGCTCAGCATCAACCATCGAAAGCGGTTTTCCGAGTCGAACGGGACGCCCTTCTGCGACTCGGCGTCACCGTTCTCCGGACCAGAACACTTATTCAGATACTTGACAACGAGTAGCTATGGACGCCAAACATCCGGTGCGAACCACCGAGAAGACACTGGCGCTCGTCGAGGAGTTGATGCAGAAAGGTCCCTGTGGGGTCACGGAGTTGGCGAGCGACCTCGACATGGGAAAGAGCGCGGTCCACAACCACCTGACGACCCTCCAGAAACACGGATACGTCCTGAAGGACGGCGACGACTACCGCGTCGGGCTGAAGTTCCTCGAAGTCGGCGGTCACAGTCGGAAGTCGATGGAGGTGTATCAGGTCGCCGAACCCGAGGTCAAATCGCTCGCCGCCGACACTGGTGAACTCGCCAACCTGCTCGTCGAAGAACAGGGGATGGGCGTCTACCTGATGCGGGCGAAAGGCGACGACGCCGTCGACCTCGACACCTACGCGGGCCTCCGAACGAACCTGCACACGACCGCCCTCGGGAAAGCGATTCTCGCGAACCTCCCGGAGTCCCGGGTGGACGAGATAATCGAACGCCACGGTCTCGAACAGAAGACGCCGAAGAGCATCGGCACGCGACAGGAGCTGTTTCAGGTGCTCGAAGCGGTCCGGGAGCGGGGCTACGCCATCGACGACGGCGAGCGTCTCGAAGGGCTGCGCTGTCTCGCGGCACCCATCAAATCGTCCTCCGGCGAGGTGCTCGGAGCCATCAGCGTCTCGGCACCCGCCAGCCGGGTCAGCGACGAAGACCTCCACGGGTCGCTCCCCGAACGCGTCCTGAGCGCGGCGAACGTCGTCGAACTCAACATCAACTACTGACGCCCCGTTTGCTATCTCGGAACAGGCCGCGAGCCCCTCGAATTCTCTATGTGGAACCGTGTTAACACAGCTCTCGGCGTGTGACCACGGCTTAAGATTACATAGCTATGCGTGTAACTCAGGCTGCGATAACCCGTTGAGTCTCGTTCTGTTATAGAGAATCATGTTTGGGGCGGGCTGAGCCGACGGTATCGGCCGGGTGAGAGTGCAGGTGATGGGAGAGGAAAAGAGAGGAGATGAGAAGAGACGAGAAAAAAGAACGAGGCGATGGCAGCCGGTCGCATCGACGACCGCAGGGAGCCGCTCAGTAGTTGTCGTAGACGGTCTTCTCGATGGTGTAGAAGTCGAGACCCGCGTCGCCCTGCTCGCGCCACGTCTCGGACGAGGAGCGCTTGAACCCGCCGAAGGGGACGTGGAGTTCGAGGCCGGTCGTCTTGTCGTTGACCTTCACGACGCCGGCTTCGGCCTCGTCGACGAAGCGGTTCGCCTCGGTGTGGTCGTCGGTGACGACGCTGGCCGACAGGCCGTAGTCGACGTCGTTCGCGACCGCAAGCCCCTCGTCGAAGTCACTCACTTTGATGACGGCGACGACCGGACCGAAGACCTCCTCCTGTGCGATACGCATGTCGGGGTCGACGTCGGTGAACACCGTCGGCTCGACGAAGTGGCCCGTCTCCACTTCCTCGCCCTCGGGGACGCCGCCGCCGGCGACGAGGGTTGCGCCCTCGCCCTCGGCGATGTCGATGTATTCCAGCGTCGAGGAGAGTTCGGACTCGCTGACCTGCGGGCCCATCTCGTGGTCGGTTCCGGGGCCGACGTCGAGGGACTCCGCGCGGTCGACGAGTTCAGCGACGAAGTCGTCGTACACGTCCTCGTGGACGATAGCGCGGGAACAGGCCGTACAGGACTGGCCGGTGGTTCCGAACCCGCCGTTAGCCACGATGTCGGCGGCCTCGGCGGGGTCGGCCGAGTCGGCGACGAGCGTCGGGTTCTTCCCACCGAGTTCGGTCTGAACGCGCTTGCCGGCGTCTGTGGCCTGCTCGTAGACCATCTCGCCGACCTGACTGCTGCCGGTGAACGAGACGAGGTCCGTGCCCTCGTTGCCGATGAACTCGCTGCCGACCGAGCTACCGGGCCCGGTGACGACGTTGAGGACGCCGTCTGGAAGGCCGGCCTCGTCGAGTGCGCGGGCGATTTCGATGACGACGCCGGGCGCGATGGAGGCGGGCTTCAGGACGACGGTGTTGCCGGCGGCGAGCGCCGGGGCGAGCTTCCACGCCGGGATGGCGATGGGGTAGTTCCACGGCGTGATGAGCGCCGCGACGCCGACGGGCTCTTGGCGCGTGTAGAGGTTCGTGTTCGGTCCGCTCGCACCCTTCTTCGTGCCGCCGAGGTCGGCGGCCTTCGTCGAGAAGTAGTGGAAGATGTCGATAGCGCGCTGTACCTCGCCCGCCGCTTCGGGCCGCGCCTTCCCCTCCTCGGCGATGAGAATCTCCGTCAGTTCATCCTTCCGCTGGGCGAGGAGCGTGCCCGCCTCGCGGAGGATGCGCCCGCGCTCGGGACCGGGCGTGTTTCGCCACTCGTCTTCGGCCGCTACGGCGGCGTCGACGGCCGCTGCAGCGTCGTTCTCGTTCGAGTGCTGGTACGTCGCGACTACCTCGCTCGGGTTCGCGGGGTTCGTCACCTCGGCCGTCTCGCCGGTCTCGGAGGCGACCCACTCACCGTTGACGTAGTTTCTACTGGGTTCCGTCATCGCTCGTGTGTTCTCTCTTCCGACATACAATTCTTGCGAAATTGTCACCATTTGTAAGCCGCGAGCGACGGTCGGTGCTCGGAGGACAGCGACGGTTAGTGCTCGGGGCGTACACGTGAACTGAGCGACGAACTACCAACCCACACACTTTTGTAGTGGCTTTCGAGATATACGTGCGCAATGGTTGAGCAAGCGAAGCTTAGCGACCCGAACGCGGAGTACACGATGCGCGACCTGTCCGCGGAGACGATGGATATCACGAATCCGCGAGGCGGTGTCCGCGACGCCGAAATCACGGACGTACAGACGACGATGGTCGACGGGAACTACCCGTGGATTCTCGTCCGCGTCTACACCGACGCAGGCGTCGTCGGCACCGGCGAGGCCTACTGGGGCGGCGGCGACACCGCCATCATCGAGCGGATGAAACCGTTCCTCGTCGGCGAGAACCCCCTCGACATCGACCGTCTCTACGAGCACCTCGTCCAGAAGATGTCCGGCGAGGGTTCGGTTTCGGGCAAGGTCATCTCCGCCATCTCGGGCATCGAAATCGCGCTTCACGACGTCGCCGGGAAGCTCCTCGACGTGCCCGCCTACCAGCTCGTCGGCGGGAAGTACCGCGACGAGGTGCGCGTCTACTGCGACCTCCACACCGAAGACGAGGCCAATCCGCAGGCCTGCGCCGAGGAGGGCGTCCGCGTGGTCGAGGAGCTCGGCTACGACGCCATCAAGTTCGACCTCGACGTGCCCTCGGGCCACGAGAAGGACCGCGCGAACCGCCACCTCCGCAACCCCGAAATCGACCACAAGGTCGAAATCGTCGAGGCCGTCACCGAGGCCGTCGGCGACCGCGCCGACGTCGCGTTCGACTGCCACTGGTCCTTCACCGGCGGGAGCGCCAAGCGCCTCGCGTCCGAGCTGGAAGACTACGACGTGTGGTGGCTCGAAGACCCTGTGCCGCCGGAGAACCACGACGTGCAGAAGCTCGTGACCCAGTCCACGACGACGCCCATCGCGGTCGGCGAGAACGTCTACCGGAAGTTCGGCCAGCGGACGCTGCTCGAACCGCAGGCGGTAGACATCATCGCACCCGACCTGCCTCGTGTCGGCGGCATGCGCGAGACGCGGAAGATTGCCGACCTCGCGGACATGTACTACATCCCCGTGGCGATGCACAACGTCTCGTCGCCCATCGGGACGATGGCCTCCGCGCAGGTCGCCGCGGCCATCCCCAACTCGCTTGCCCTCGAGTACCACTCCTACCAGCTCGGCTGGTGGGAGGACCTCGTCGAGGAGGACGACCTGATTCAGAACGGTCGCATGGAGATTCCCGAGAAGCCCGGCCTCGGGCTGACGCTCGACCTCGACGCCGTCGGAGAACACATGGTCGAAGGGGAGACGCTCTTCGACGAGGAATAGACGAGCGGGATTGTCCCACAGCGGCCGTATCAGCCTGACATAACACACCGACTGGACGCGTACGCGACACCACAGCCGAGAGATGTGAGCGTCTCACCGCTCGTGGCGCGTCCGCCGCGGCCGCCTTTTACTCGCAGTCGTTCGATACCGGAGCGACGCGGTTCGCGCAGCAGCGACCGTGCTGATAGGAGACGAGTACTGACTACGAGCAGCGCTTGCGAACAGAAGACGAGAGAAGTGTGGGTGGTCAGTCCGAAAAGTGGTGTGGATGGTTAGTCCCAGAAGTGGTGTGGATGGTCAGTCCGAGGAAGTGGGGTGCCCAAGCGGTCCGCGGGGGTGAAGAACGGACGGCGGCAAGGAGTGTCGACCGGGTCGTCAGTCGGAGATGAACGCGCCGATGGCGCGGTTCGACGGGAGCTCTCGGTTCTTCAGCGCGTTGCCGGTCTCCCCGTCGAACAGGTGAATCGCGTCCTCGGGGAATGAGACGGTCGTCCGGTCGCCCGATTCGACCCTCGACCGTCCGGTGGTTGTCGCGGTGAACCGAGCCCCCTCGCCGCCCTCGGCGAACCGCAGGTGGACGGTGTTCTCGTTGCCCTGCGGCTCGACGACGACCACCTCGGCGTCGAAGGTTCGGTCACCGGAGCGCCGCTCGCCGACCTCGATATCCTCGGGTCGGATGCCGAGCGTGAGGTCGCTCGCGTCGCCGATCTGGTCTCTGGTCGCGTCCGAAAGCGGGTAGTCGAAGCCGTCGCCGCGGAAGATGTCGCCCGAAAGCGACCCGTCGAAGAAGTTCATCGACGGCTCGCCGATGAAGCCCGCGACGAACAGGTTGTTCGGCCGGTGGTAGCAGTCCAGCGGCGTCCCGACCTGCTGAAGTTCGCCGTCGTCGAGGACGGCGACGCGGTCGCCATCGTCATCGCCTCGGTCTGGTCGTGGGTGACGTAGATGGTCGTGACGCCGAGTTCCTCCTGGAGGCGTTGGAGTTCGGTGCGCATCTCCGCCCGCAGCTTAGCGTCCAGGTTGGACAGCGGCTCGTCCATCAGGAACACCTCGGGGTCGCGCACGATTGCGCGGCCGAGGGCGACCCGCTGTTGCTGCCCGCCCGAGAGCTGTCCGGGCTTGCGATCGAGCAGGTCGGAGATGCCGAGCATGTCGGTCGTCTCCTCGACCCGCTGGCGTATCTCGTCGTCCGGGAGGTCGGTCGACTCTTCGAGGCCGAACGACATGTTCCCGCGGACGCTCTTGTGCGGGTACAGTGCGTACGACTGGAACACCATCGCGATGTCTCGGTTCTGGGCGGACACGTCGTTGAGGACGCGGTCTTCGAGTCGAAGTTCGCCCTCCGTGACAGTTTCGAGCCCCGCCATCATCCGGAGCGTCGTCGATTTCCCGCATCCCGAGGGACCGACGAGCACGAGGAACTCCCCGTCGTCGATGTCGAGCGATATCTCTTCGACGGCGACGATGTCGCCGCCGCCGTCGTCGGTGTAGACCTTCGTTACGTCGTCGAGTGTCAATCGTGCCATAGCTACTGTTCGAGTTCTGTGAGGTCGGCTTCCTGGTCGTGTCGGCGGTTGTGCACCGCGGTTCCGGTGTCGGCGTCGAACACGTGAATCGTGTCCGGGGGAATCCTCACCGTGACGCGGTCACCCCGCGTGACGAGGTGCATTCCCCCCGTGACCGCCTGCAGCGCGTCGTCGTCGGAGGGTTGGTCCGGGTGCGAGAGGTGGAGGACGTTCTGGTCGCCGTGGGGTTCCACGACAGTCACGTCCATCTGGAGTTCGTGGTCGCCGATGGCGGCGTCGTCGGGATCCGTGTCGGCGACTACGATGTCTTCGGGGCGCACCCCCAAGACGAGGTCGTCGCGGTCGCCGACGGACTCCATCACGTCCTCGTCGAGCGGGTACGAGAAGTGTTCGCCGACGAACGTCGTCTCCGAGCGCGTCCCGCGGACGAGGTTTATCATCGGCTCACCGATGAACTCCGCGACGAACAGGTTGTTCGGTTCGTGATAGCACTCGAAGGGCGAGGCAACCTGCTGGAGTTCGCCGTCGTCCATGACGGCGATGCGGTCGGCCATCGTCATCGCCTCCGTCTGGTTGTGAGTGACGTAGACGGTCGTGACGGCGAGTTGGTCCTGCAGATTCTGGAGTTCGGTGCGCATCTCCGCCCGCAGTTTGGCGTCCAGGTTGGACAGCGGCTCGTCCATCAGGAACACCTCGGGGTCGCGCACGATTGCGCGGCCGAGGGCGACCCGCTGTTGCTGGCCGCCGGAGAGTTCGTCGGGCTTGCGGTCGAGCAGGTCGCTAATACCGAGCGTCTCGGCGACCTCGACGACGCGCTCGTCGCGCTCCGCAGACGTGTATCCCTCCTCTTCTTCCAGCCCGAACCGGATGTTCTGCCGGACGGTCATGTGGGGGTACAACGCGTAGTCCTGGAACACCATCGCGATGTCGCGGTTCTGCGGGACGCGGTAGTTCATGTGGTCCCCGCCGATGTAGATGTCCCCGCTGGTCGGGGTCTCCAGGCCGGCGAGCATCCGGAGCGTCGTCGACTTCCCACAACCCGACGGGCCGACGAGCACGAGGAACTCCTCGTCGGCGATGTCGAGCGAGAGGTCGTCGACGGCGACCGTGTCGCCGAAGCGCTTCGTCAGGTCGGTGAGTTGAATCTGTCCCATAGCTTAGGCCTCCGTACGAAGTCCCTTGGCGAACTGCTCGGCGAACGCGACGTACAGGATGAGCGTCGGAACCGCGGCGAGGAACGCCGCAGACATCCTGATGCCAAAGTCGATGCCGGAGGTCGACGCCCCGATTGCGGGAAGCACCAGCGTGACCGGTGCCGCGGGCGCGTCGGACCCGGTGACGAGCGTGAACGCGAAGAGGAACTCGTTGTAAATCTGCGTGAACTGGTAGATGAACACGACGCCGAACATCGGCTTCGAGATGGGCAGGATGATGCGCCGGTAAATCTTCGTGATACTCGCGCCGTCGATTTTACCGGCCTCCACGAGCGAGTTCGGGAGGCTCTGGTAGTACGACCGGAACAGTATCGTACAGATGGGAATCCCGTAGGCGATGTGGGTGATGACAAGCGGCACGAGGTCGGCGTGGTACCCCTGGAAGAAGGGGATCGACGCCACCATCGGCTCTATCATCCGCGCGAGTGGGAAGATGTTGTTCCAGAAGCGCGCGAGCGGGACCAACACGGCCTGGTAGGGGACGAAGACGCCGACGACGAAGAGCATCAGCACGCCCATCTGGGCCCGCCAGTTGACCATCGTGAGGCCGTAGGCGGCCATGCTCCCGAACAGGACGCTGCCGATGGTCGCCGGAATCGACATGATGAGCGAGTTGAAGAACGACCCCGAGAGCTGTTCGAGGGCGAACTGGATGTTCCCGAGGGTGAAGCCCTCGCCGACCGGCGGCGCGAAGGGGAGCGAGCGGGCAACCGACTCGTTCGTCTTGATGGCGGTCATGATTCCCGTCTCTAACGGGACGAGGAAGAAGCCGAGGAAGAACACGACGAGCGCGTACTGGGCGACGCGCCGGAGGTTCACGTCCTCGACGAGCGATGCGACGTCGAAGCTGCCTGTAGGTGACGACTGTGACATGGTCAGAGACTCCCCTGTTTGTACTGGTAGTAGAGGTACGGTCCGATGACGCCGAGCGCCATGACGAGGAGCATGGTCGCGATGGCGGCCGAGTAGGCCCACTCACCGAACTTGAACGCGCGGCGCACCATGAGCGTCGCCAGGATGTCCGTCCCGTTCGGCGGGCGGTAGCGGCCGACGAGCGCGTACAGGAAGGTGAAGGCCTTCAGCGCGAACACCATCAGCACGACGGCCGCGCTGACGGACGCCTCCTTCAGTTGCGGGACGATGATGCGGAGGTAGGTCCGAGTGATGCTCGCGCCGTCGACGCGGGCGGCCTCGAACTGGTCGTCGGGAATCGACTGGAGCCCCGCGAGGTAGACGACCATCGTGTACCCACTGAACTGCCAGATGAGGGCGAATATCACCGCACCGAGCGCGATTGATGGATTCCCCAGCCAGTCCACCGGATTGAACCCGAGTGTCGTCACAACGAGGTTGAGGATGCCGCTTTCGACGTTGAACATCCAGAGCCACAGTTGTGCGGTGACGACGAACGACAGGCTCATCGGGAGGAGATACACTGTCTGGAACTTCTCGGAAAAGCGGATGCCGTGGTCCAACAGGATTGCGAGGAACAGACCGAGCACCAGACAGATTGTGGTAAAGCCTACGAGGAGGACCAAGTTGTTCTGCGCGGCGGCGATGAACGCGTCGCTCGACAGCGCCTGGGCGTACATCTCCAGGTCGAGAACGGAGTAATCTGGGGTTCCGAGGCCCTCGTAATCCGTAAACGAGATGGCGAAGTTGTAGCCGATGCCACCGTAGACGGCGATGCTCATGAGGACGAACGGGATTCCCCAGTACGGCGCGGAGCGAACGAAGTCGCTGTTGAGGAAATACTGGAGCTTCGACTCCCACCCGACCGCCTCGTCGGGCGTGTCAGAGACGTGCTCCGTGTTATCGTGTGTGGCCATGAATATACCTATATTTTATTTGTGAGTGATAAAGGTGTAGTTTCGGCCGAAGGCTTACTCCGAGACCGCTTCGATAAGCGCGTCGGCGGTGGCTTCGACCTTGAACGGCCCCATGAAGTTGTCGCCGAAGGCGGTCTTACACGCGCCCATCGTCTTGGGCGTGACGGCGAGTCCGTGGGCGATGGTCGGCGGGTATGCCTCCGAATCGGTGAGGTCCTCGTAGGTCATCGCGAGGAAGTCGGTCAGTTCGCTCGGGTCGATGTCGGTGCGGAGCGGAACCGACCCCTTGGGGTTGTTGAAGGCGATTTGGGCCTTCTTCGTCCCGACGAACTTCTGCCACGCGATGGTCTCCTCGCGGCTCGGGTTGTTGCTCGGCGCGACGATGGAGTCCACGTGGTAGAAGTAGATACCTTCCGTGCCCGGGAACGGTATCCAGTCCCACTGCTCTTTGTAGTTGAAGCTGTCGTCGGCGCGGAACATACCGTACACCCAGTTCCCCTGGTGGATGGTAGCTGCTTTCCCCGAGATGACCTTCTGGCCCGCCGTCGTGAAGCTGATGGACGAGGCGTCAGCGGTGATGTAGTTCTCGTTGATCGTCTTCAGCGCCTCGAGCGCCTCGACGACGGCCGCCCTGTCGGGGTTGCCCTCGATGAAGTTCATGTACGCGTCGACGCCGCTTTGGCTCGTCAGAATCTGCGCCCAGAGCTGGAGGTTCGTCCACGGCGCGACCATCGCCTGCGCCATCGGCGTCACGTCCGTGTTCTGGTCGATGGTTTCGAGCGCGTCGAGCGCGTCGTCGACGCTGTCGAGGCTCGACGCGTCGATGCCGGCCTCCTCGAAGACGGCGGTGTTGTAAAACAGGTTGTTCATCCGGTGGGACCCGAGCGGGACCGCCGGCATCTTGTCGTTGAACTTACACAGTTCGACCGCGCGGGCCTGCATGGTGTCTTTGAACCCTTCGGCGTCCCACACGTCGGCTTCGAGGTCCATCAGCGCGCCCGAGTACCGTTCGAGGTTCTTCCCCGGCCAGTTGGCGAACGAACTCATCGGGTTGTTGTTCGCGAGCCGTCGGAGAATCGTCGCGTTGAGGTTCACGTTCGCGCTCGCCCCGACCGCCTGGAAGTTCGTATCCATCTCGGGGTGCTCCTCCTCGAAGGCCTCGATGAGCGCGGTGACCGCCGCCTCGCCGTCGCCGCCGGCCCAGCCGTGAAGGACTTCGAGCTGCGAGTCCCACGTGCTGCCTGAACTGTCCCCACCGGTCTCGGTGTCGCCGCCGGAACCGCCGGAGTCGCTCCCGCCCTCGGTGGTCTCGGTGTCGGAGCCGCCACCCCCGGTACATCCAGCGAGGCCGGCAGCGGCACCCACGGACAGGGCCTTCAGGTACTTTCGACGGTTCACACTTTCATCGCTACAGCCATGCTCAGCCATGTTGTATCCATGTTATCTTCCCTCATATATAGGTTGTGGATGACTGATGATGATATAAAAACGGAAGGGTTGAATCAATGCGTTTCAAAAATATTTCATAGTGTATGTTCTGAAAAATAATTCCAAACCGCGTTCGACGACCGAACCAACCGGCAAGCGGGGAGGGACGTCGTCAGCCGCGGCGTACCTCGCGACGGGTTGATTTCCCGCTCACGTCACGCCTCGGTCGCCGCTCACTCCACGACAGTCGCCGAGTTGTCTCGCGGGCGGTAGCCGATGGCGCGCATCGTCTCCGTGAGCGAGAGATACCGGTCGTCGTTCGCGGAGACGAGGTTGACCGCGAGCGGCGAGTCGGGAAGCGGAGCCTCGACGGCCCGACGCATCCCCTGTGCGCAGTCGTCGGGACTAAGCCACATCGCACGGACGTAGCGCGCGACCGCTTCTTCCTCGTCCATCTTCTCGCGGACCTCTTCGGCCGTCAGGAGCCACCCGATGCGGAGGTTGAGTACTTCCAGTCCGTGTCGGTCCGCGTAGTAGTTGCCCAGCGCCTCGCCGAACACCTTGCTCACGCCGTAGTACGAGTCGGGGCGCGGCGGGTCCGATACGCTGATCGCCTCGGCGTCGGCGGCCAGCGTCTCCGGACGGGCCGGGTCGGCAATGTTGTACATCTGGTGGACGTGGTTCGTGCTGGCGAAGACGAGTCGGTCGACGTCGGCCGCCAGCGCCGCCTCGTAGACGTTGTACGTGCCGCCGATGTTGACCTCGTAGACGCTGTCCCACGCCGCGTCGGGGTTCGGGTTGGCCGCGAGGTGAACGACGATATCGTGGCCCTCGAACGCCTCCGTCAGCGCGTCTTCGTCGCGAACGTCGAGGATGACGCTGTCGAGCCCCTCGCGTTCTCGGTGTGTGATGGGCGTCACGTCGTGGTCCGATTCCAGCGTCTCGACTGTGACTCTCCCGACGTTGCCAGCCGCTCCAGTGACCGCAATACGTGCCATACCATGACAATCGACGGAAGTCTATTAAACGTGTTCCAAGCGTCCGTCGCCGGATTGCCACGGGGAAAACACGTATGGGACAGGGTCACAATCACGGCGTATGGTCGACCGACCAACCGCTTTGGAAAACCCGCTCGACGGGCGGACGGCGCTCGTCACGGGAGCGAGTTCGGGAATCGGCGCGGCGACGGCGCGCGTGCTCGCCGAGGACGGCGCGGACGTGTGTCTCGCCGCCCGCAGAGTCGAGCGACTGGAATCGCTCGCGGACGAAATTCGCGCGGCGACGGACGCCGCCGTGAGCGTCGTGCCGACGGACGTGACCGACCCCGACGCGGTCCGGGCGCTCGTCGACGCGACGGTCGAGCGGTTCGGCTCGCTCGACATCGTCGTCTGCAACGCCGGCCTCGGCGTCGACAAACCGGTCGCGGAGCTCACCGACGAGGAGTACCGACTGATGACCGGCGTCAACGTCGACGGGATGTTCTACACGGCCAGAGAGGCGATTCCGCACCTCGTGGAGTCGGAGGGCAATATCGTCTTCCTCGGGAGCATGTCCGGGAACCACCCGCGACCCCACAACCCGGTGTACGCCGCGACGAAGTGGTGGGTCCGCGGGTTCGCATCGAGCCTGCAGGGGTCCATCGGCGAGGAGAACGTCGGCGTGACCTGCGTCAACCCGACCGAGGTGCGAACCGAGTTCGGCTCCGAGAGCGGCGAGACGCTCGAAGAGTCGTTCGAGGAGGGGTCGGTGACGGAGGCGATAGAGGTCGCCGACGCCATCGCCTACGCGGTCCGCCAGCGGTCGCCGAACACGGTGCTCTCGCTCGACCTCTACCGGCGGGACAAGCTCTCGCACTTCTGAAGGCGGCGACAGGAGCGGCGGCGACCCCCGAAAACGGGGAAGCGTATTTTGCGGTCGGTTGCGAACGAACGGCCATGACTGTCACGCGAGTGGTCGACACGTCGTGCCGACTCGGCGAGGGGCCGGTCTGGCACCCCGACGAAAAGCGGCTGTACTGGGTAGACATCGAAAGCGGGCGGCTCCACCGCTACGACCCCGAGACGGGAGCGCACGACTGTCCCATCGAAACGTCGGTTCTCGCCGGCGTGACGATTCAGCGCGACGGGTCGCTGTTGGCGTTCATGGACCGCGGCCGCGTCGGGCGCGTCGTCGACGGCGAACTCACGGGAGTGACCGAAATCGTCGAATCGCCGACCCGGTTCAACGACGTTATCGCCGACCCCGCCGGACGGGTGTTCTGCGGGACGATGCCAGCGGAATCCGGGGACGGGCGGCTGTTCCGTCTCGACACCGACGGGACGGTGACGACGGTCGAGACCGGCGTCGGCATCCCGAACGGGATGGGTTTCACCCGCGACCGCGAACGATTCTACTTCACGGAAACGGAGGCACACACCATCTATCGGTACGCCTACGACGAAGAGACGGGAGCCGTCTCGGACCGCGAGCGGTTCGTCGAATCGCCGGCGACGCCCGGATTACCGGACGGCATGACGGTGGATTCGGCGGGCGACATCTGGTCCGCCCGCTGGGAGGGGGGCTGTGTGGTCAAGTACGACGCCGACGGGACCGAACTCGAACGATTCGACGTGCCGACGGAGAAAGTGACGAGCGTCGCGTTCGGCGGACCCGACCTCGATTCGCTCTACGTGACGACCGCCGGCGGCGACCCGGACGGCGGAGCAGACGAGGACGAGGACGCGGGTGCGCTGTTCCGCCTCGACGTGGCGGCGTCCGGTCGCCCCGAGTTTCGCTCTGACGTTCGGCTGGACTGAGCCGGAGCGGACAGCGGCCGCGGACGGTCAGTCCAGGTCGACCGCGCGCCCGGTGTCGGCGCTCTCGTAAACCGCGTCGATGGTCCGCATGAGGTCGACGGACTCCTCGCGGTCGATTCGCGGCGTCTCGCCGGTCTCGACGGCGCGGGCGAACGCCTCGACCTCGCTGCGGTAGTTGTCTATCGGGTCGAACGTCTCCGTGACGACCCGGCCGTCGGTGGCATAGGTGAGTTCGGCGGACGCCGTCGGCTCGATGTTGAACGCGGTCTTCGCCTCCAGCCAGCCGTCGGTGGTCTGGACGCGGTAGTACTGCGTCTCGGGCGTGTCGAACGACGATTCGACGCTGGCGCTCGCGCCGGAGTCGTACTCCAAGACGCCCGACATCCGCGTGTCGACGCCGCAGTCGCGCGTGTCGGTCGTGGTCGCGTACACCCGGTCGGGCGTCCCGAGGAAGAGCCGCGCCGCGCTGATGGCGTAACAGCCGACGTCCATGACGCTCCCGCCCGCGAGTTCGGGTTCGATGCGGATGTTCTCCGCCCCGTCGGGCAGACGGAACGAGAAGTTCGAGGTGACCGAGACGACTTCGCCGAGTTCCGACGCGACGAGTTCGGCGGCCCGCTCGGTCCGCGGGTGGAAGCGATACATGAACCCCTCCATCAGCGTGACGCCCGCGTCATCGCAGTAGTCGAAGACGGCGGCCGTCTCGTCGGCGCTGGCGGTCAGCGGCTTCTCGCAGAGCACGTGCAGACCGTGGTCGGCGGCCGCCCGGACCCAGTCGGCGTGGAGGCTATTGGGAAGCGGGATGTAGACCGCGTCGAGGGAGTCGTCAGCCAACAGCGCCTCGTAACTACCGTACGCGGTGGGAATGCCGACCTCGTCGGCGACTGCGCTCGCCCGTGCCTCGTCGCGGGACGCGATGGCCGCCGCCGTGTGGTCGCTCGCCTGAATGGCCGGAATCACCGATTCGATGCCGATACCTGCGGTGCCGAGGATACCAAACTGCATGCGGGGAGGTGCGGCGACCCCGATAATAAAACTCCGGGCGAAAACGCGTCGAATCGGGGCTTACGCCTCGTCGGAGGCGGAGGCGACGTCAGCGTCGACGGCGACATCGGTGCCGCGCTCCGCCGCGGCGTAAATCGCGTCCATCGCACGCATATCCACGAGTGCGTGGTCGCCGTCGGGCGCGGGCTCGGTCTCCGTCAGAAGGCGGGACGCGAAGTAGTCGAACTCCTCGGTCATCTGGTTCACCTGCTCGAAGTCGTACTCGACGGATTGAGTGCCCCACGACAGCCGGAAGCCGCGTTGCTGGCGGTTGTAGAACGCGGGCTCGATTTCGAGTTCCCCCTCGGTTCCGGTCACTCGGAGGTGGCTCGACTGGTAGGCCGACTGGCTGGCGGTGCAGACCGCGAGCGTGCCGTCGTCGAAGTCGACGCCGAAGCTGACGTGTTCGTCGCCGACGGCCTCGAACGCCTCGTCGTCGACGCGGGCGCGCGCTCTGACGCGGACGGGGTCGGCGTCGAGGACGAACCGGGCGGTGTTCAGCGGGTAGAGCCCGATGTCCATGACGGTCGCGCCGCCGGAGAGTTCGGGGTCGAGCCGCCATTGGTCTGGGTCGGGGACGACCTCGTCGAGCAGGCGCTGGGACATGTGGCCGTGGACGAACACCGGGTCGCCGATGACGCCGGCCTCGACGAGTTCGCGGGCGCGCCGGACGGCCGGCTCGGTCTGCATCCGATAGGCGACCATCAGGGGCACGTCAGCTCGGTCGCAGGCGGCGACGAGCTTCTCGGCCCGCTCAACCGACGCTTCGAGCGGTTTCTCGCAGAGGACCGCCTTCCCCAACTCGGCGGCGGTCTCGACGTACGGGAGATGTAACCCGTTCGGCGTGACGACGTACACCGCGTCGTAGGCGTCGGCGGCGACGCCCTCGTGGAACTCGTCGTAGGTGAGCCCGTGGGTTATCGACTCGGCCAACTCCCTCGCGCCCTCGGCTTTCTCCTTCGAGCTACTGACGACGACCGTCGTCTCGCAGAACTCGGACTCCTCGACCGCGGGAATCGCCTCGTCGCGGGTCCACCAGCCGAGGCCGATCATGGCGAGCCTGACGGTGCCCGTCACGTCGTCGCCCTGCCAGTCGCGGCGCGTGAACTCGTCTGTGATGTCGGTGGGTGTGGAGGTCATACGGTGGTGACGCCGTTCGAGAGAGTGCCGATGCCCTCGACGGTGATGTCGACGCGGTCGCCTTCTTGGAGGTCGAACGGCTGTTCGGGGACGAGCGAGGTGCCCGTGAGGATGACCGCAAGTTCGGGCACCGTGTTGTGGCGTGTGAAGTACGAGACGAGTTCCTCACAGCTACGGACCATCTCGCTGGTGTTGGTGGCGTCGTCGTAGACGACCTCGCCGTCGCGTTCGATGGTCATGCTCATCTCCAACTCGTGGGGGTCGCCGATGTCCTCCGGCGTGACCACGCACGGGCCGAGCGAACAACAGCGGTCGTAAACCTTCGCCTGCGGCAGGTACAGCGGGTTTTCGCCCTCTATCGACCGACTACTCACGTCGTTGCCGACCGTGTAGCCGACGATTTCGCCGCGCCGCAGGACGATACCGAGTTCCGGTTCGGGGACGTCCCACTCGGAATCGTCTCTGACGCCGATGGCATCGCCCGGTTCGACGGTCCGAGAGGGCGTGGCTTTGAAGAATATTTCCGGCCGGTCGGCGTCGTAGACGTCGTAGTACATGTCCGGCATGGAACTCTCTTCCTCGCGCGCCTGCTCGCTGATCTGGTAGGTGACGCCGGCGGCCCAGACTTCCTCGGCGTCGACCGGGACGGTCGCGTGCTGGTCGACGAACGCCTCGTCGATCACGTCGGCGGCTTCTGTGAGTTCGGCGGCGAGTCGGTCGATTGGAATGCGGGCAATACTCGCAACGCGAGCCAAGTCGCCGAACGTCCGAAGGTCGGCGTCAGCGGTCGTGAGGTCGTAGGTCGTGGAGTCGCGACTCACCGTGAGACGGCGCTCTCCCGACACCTCTAACTGGTGGTACTGCATTCAGTATCCCAATTACCATCGATTGTTATAAAAGTACGTCCCGACGTGGACGCCAACTGGCGGGAACGGCGCGGAATCGCGGGACGTGAGCGAGTTCGAGAGGAGATAGTATCCGAGCGATAGGGAGCCACCTGCCGACCGGCGGCCGCGACGTGACCACCGAGGGCTCGGAACCGTCGTGCTGGCATCCGACAGAGGCGTTCTCATTTTCAGAACGCGAGCGCAGAGAGACGGAACGTTCGACGTTCACGATTTCAGCCGTTTCGGACGTGTCTCCACCGGGTCTGTTGGCCTCCCCGAAGAGACACGTCTGCCAGAGACAGGAGAGATAATTCCTCTTTGCGTGCGTATCGTGGACATTCGACTTATCGTCGGCCTGGGCTCGACCGAATCCAAAAGTTCTCTATTACAGAACAGTGGGGAATCGATATCGAACGGGAACGTGCACAACTCAAGCGCTTGACTCTGGGCGGTCGCGGTCGAGATTACACAGGTACGCTTGTAATCTAGAAAGGCGGACGCCGGCGAAAGCGACCGGACTAGAGAGCGTCGAGGGGAGTCGTGACGCGAGACCGAGTGTGATTCCGCGACTCAGCCTCTGTTCTCCATTACAGAACAACTATCGGGTCACCCTTCGGAGCCGGCGGTGACCGCGCGTCGAAGACAGCACGGGTGTTCCAGAGAACCCTCTCGGCCGGCGATGGGATGACGACGCGCGAGGAAGATACGGAGGGGGCCGTCAGAAGGCGCTGTCCGCGAACCCGCCGTCGACGGTGATGACTTCACCGGTCACGAACGAAGACGCGTCGCTCGCGAGGAAGACCGCCGCGCCGACGATCTCCTCTCGCTCCGCGACCCGACCGAGCGGCGTTCGTTCGTCGATTCGCTCGCGCTTTTCGGTCCCCTCGGCGTAGGTGTCGGCGTTCTGCGGGGTGATGACGAAGCCCGGCGCGATGGCGTTGACGCGTATCTCGGGCGCGAGTTCCTTCGCGGACGCGCGGGTGAACGCCTCGACGCCGCCCTTCGCCGCCGAGTAGGCGGGGAGGTTCGCCATCGAGAGCCGCGCGGCCAACGAGGAGATGTTGATAATCGACCCGCCGTCGGCGACGGCCGGGGCAAGTTCCTGCGTCACCCGGCGGACGCCCCCGAGCGCGATGTCGGTGACGTGGTCCCACGCGTCGTCGTCGATATCACGGACCGTCTTGCGGGAAATCGCACCCTGCGAGGCGACGACCACGTCGATGCCGCCGAACTCCTCGACTGCGCGCTCGCGGACGCGTTCGAGCGAGGCCGGGTCGGTCACGTCGCACGTCTCCCGAACCGCGTTCGCCCCGAGTTCCTCGATTGCGTCGGCCGTCTCGTCGACTGCCGACTGGCGTCGGCTGGTTGCGAGTACGTCCGCGCCCTCGCTCGCGAATCCGAGAGCGATTGCCTGTCCGATGCCGCTTGTCCCGCCGACGACGACTACGCGCTTGTCGCTGACGGAGACTGGCGTGTGCTCATATGCGACCATGGTTCCAGTCCGCACGGTGCCGACATGATAGTTGCGGAACGAGCGATGGGAGTGCCGCATGCAATACGTTTTTACCGGCCCGTGCCACATGTGCTCTCATGCGAGGACTTGCCAAAGTGGAGCGTAGCTCCGGCGCTATGGAGTTCGTCGAGCGACAGAAACCGGAGCCGGGCACGGGAGAAGTGCTCGTAGAGGTCGACTACGCCGGCCTCTGCGGGAGTGACGCGGGTATCTACGAGTTCGAATCCGCCTTCGAGCGGATGGAGCTCCCGACCGTCATCGGCCACGAGTACGCCGGGCGCGTGGTCGAAGTCGGCGACGGCGTGACTGAGTTCGGCGTCGGCGACCGCGTGGTCGAACGCCCGATTCGGGGCTGCGGCGAGTGTTATCAGTGTCGCATCGGCGAGGAGAACGTCTGCCAGGACGCGGTCATCACCGGCGTCGACCACGACGGCGCTTACGAGCGGTTCATCGCCGTCCCGGAGCGTGCCCTGCACCCGATTCCGGACGACGTGGAACAGCGACACGCCGCGGTCGCGGAACCGACGAGCATCGCCGCACGCGCCGTCATCGAGAACTCTCGCGTCGGCGCGGGCGACCGCGTGCTGGTCGAGGGGCCCGGTCCAATCGGTCTGCTCACGGCCCAGGTCGCGGCCGCACAGGGCGGCACCGTCGTCGTCTCCGGCGTGGGACAGGACGCCGACTATCGGCTCCCGCTCGCGGAGGAACTCGGCTTCGAGACCGTCAACGTCGCCGACGACGACACCGAGGCGCGCCGCGAGCGACACACCGACGGCGTCGGCTACGACGTGGTGTTCGACACGACCGGCCACCCCTCGGGGCTCACGACGGCTGTCGACGAGGTCCGCAAGGGCGGCCAAATCGTCCTCGTCGGGCAGACCGGTGAGACCTCGATGCCCTACTCCCCGCTCGTCCGGGCCGAAATCGACCTGCAGTGTTCGTACGCCTCGATGTACGAGGACTTCGAGCGCTCCTTCCGCCTGATTCGCGACGGCGACGTGGACTGCGAGACGTTCGTCGACACCCGGTTCTCACTGCTCGAAGCCGACGAGGCTTTCGAGACGTTCATCGAAGGAGGGACGTGCAAGCCGGTGTTCGATATCTCGGAGTTGGCGTAAGGGAAGTTTCGGTCGATAGCAGTTCAAACCAGAGATAGAAATCCAAATATACAACAATATTATCTTCGGTCGAAGACGGCTATTTAACCACTAAAGTACGCATATAGTACATAGTTCGGGCTTTCAACCGTTCTGAATGGAAAAGAAACACATATTTTCTAATGTTTGTGGTCAAATATCCCCTATTTGGAGTTTATGATTCCATTACAGACCATTTTTCGGGAGTACACACCCAATGATTTGAAAACTGTTTGGATATTTCCTTCGGCAGAATTTTTTATTTTATACAATTTTGATGCACCGGGGCGAACCTCGGACCTGAATCGGGACGCGGCGCTACCGGGAGGTCGTCAAAGAGACGAAGCGAGGAGAGTCGAAGGGCGGCGTCAGTCGCTCGCCGAATCACCACTAGCCGGCGACGAGAACTCAGGGTCCCCGTATGTGCCGGAGCGGTCGTCGGCGAGGTCGTCTGCGGCGGGGGTCTCCCCGTCCGGGAAGTAGCACGCGGCGCGGTGCTCGCCGCTTCGGACGGTATCGAGTCCGGGTTCGCTCTCCCGGCACTCGTCTTCGGCCTTCGGGCACCGCGGGGCGAAGACGCACCCCGACGGGAGGTCGACCGGGTCCGGTGGCTCGCCGTCGAGCAGAACGCGGTCGCGGTCGACCGTCGGGTCCTTCTCGGGGGCGGCCGCGAGGAGCGAGGTGGTGTACGGGTGTTTCGGCTCGGCCGCGATGGACTCGACGTCGCCCTCCTCGATGACCCGCCCGAGATACATAATCGCGAGTCGGTCCGACACCTGCACCAGACTGGCGAGGTCGTGAGAGATGTAGACGATGCCGATGTCCTCTGTGTCGGCGAGTTCCCGAAGGAGATTCAGCAGGTTCACCTTCAGCGACACGTCGAGCATCGACGCCGGCTCGTCGCAGATGAGGAAGTCGGGGTCGAGAACGAGCGCCTTGGCCACCGCGACGCGCTGGCGTTGGCCCCCCGATAGCTGGTGTGGGTACTGGTCAAGGAACTTCCGCGCTGGCGTGAGCCCGACTTTCTCCAGCGTCTCGATGATTGCCCGTTCGCGCTCCTCGGTCCGGTAGTCGTGGATAGTGAGCGGTTCGCCGACCAACTGCCGAACCGTCTGTCTCGGATTGAGCGAGTCGAAGGGGTCCTGGAAGATTATCTGGACCTTCCGGCGGAACTCGCGCATGTTCCCGTCCGCGTAGTGCTCGTAGGGCTCGCCGTCGAAGACGAACTCGCCGCCGGTCGGCTGTTTCAGGAGCGCGATGGTCTCGCCGAGCGTCGACTTCCCACAGCCGGACTCGCCGGCGATGCCGAGGATTTCGGACCGCCGGACGCGCAGGGAAACGCCGTCGACGGCCCGAACATAGTTCGGGTCGTTCCCCCTGAGTTGCTCCAAGAGCGGCTGGCTCTGCTCGTAGTACTTTTCGAGGCCGTCGGTTTCGAGAAGCACCTCGCCGCGGTCCGATTCGTCGTGACTATCGGGGATGCCCCACGTCTCCGGGTCAGTGGCGTCACGCCGCATCTGGGCGGCTTTGGTGACGTGGTGGCACGCCGAGCGGTGGTTGCGGTTCGGCAGGTCGACGAGGTCCGGATGAGACGCCTCGCACTCTTCGGTGGCGAACGGACACCGGTCCTTGAAGACACAGGCACTGGGTGACTCGCTCAGGTTCGGCGGCGACCCCGGAATCGAGACGGGGTCCTGGTCGCCCTCCTCAATCTCCGGGAAGGAGTTCTTCAGCCCCATCGTGTACGGATTCGTGGGGTTCACGAGGACGTTGTCGACGCTCCCCTGCTCCATGGCTTTCCCGCCGTAGAGAATCGAAAGCTCGTCGCACGTCTCGGCGATGACGCCGATTTCGTGGGTGATGAGCAGCAACGAGCTGTCCATCCGGTCCTGTATCTCCAGAATCTTGTCGATAATCTTGTCCTGGACGATGACGTCGAGACCCGTGGTCGGCTCGTCGGCGATGATGAGGTCCGGTTCGAGCGCGAGCGCCATCGCGATGGTCACGCGCTGGCGCATCCCCCCGGAGAACTCGTGGGGGTAGTCGTCGATGCGGTCGGGGTCGAGCCCGACGATTTCGAACAGTTCTCGGACTCGCGCGCGAGCCTTGTCGTCGGTGACGTTCCGATGGGTCTGAATCGCCTGCCGAATCTGCGCGCCGGTGGACATCACCGGGTCGAGCGAGTCCATCGCGCTCTGGGGGATATAGGCGATATCCTCCCAGAGCACGTCGCGACGCTCGCGTTCGCTGAGATCGGTCAGGTCGCGGCCCTGGAATTCGATACTGCCGGATTCGACGGAGCCGTTGCTCGGGAGGAGACCGAGAACCGCCTCGGCGAGCGTCGATTTCCCCGAGCCGGATTCGCCGGCGAGGCCGTAGTTGACGCCCTCGTCGATGCTGAACGACACGTCGTTGACGGCGTGGACGGTTCCGCTGTCGGTCGAGTACGTGACCGTGAGGTCTGTGATGTCGAGGAGGCTCATTGTTCGGTCTGGATCTCCGGGTTGATGACTTCTTCGTAGGCGCGGCCGATGAGGAACACCGAGGTGGTGATGGCCGCGATGCCGAGTGCGGGTGGGAGCACCCACCACCAAGCGACACGCATGTTGCCCGATTCGAACACCTGTCGGAGCATCCGGCCCCAACTCGTGACGGTCGGGTCGCCGAACCCGAGGAACGCCAGGCTGGCCTGCGCGGCGATGGCCCACGCGATGCCGTAGGCCGTGTAGAGAAAGCCGATGGGGAGCACGTTCGGCGCGACGTGGTAGAGCATCGTCCGCAGGTCGCTCGCGCCGCTGGCGCGCGCCGACTTCACGAAGGTGCGCTCTCTGACGGAGAGGACCTCGGAGCGGACGACGCGCGCGGGCATCTTCCAGAGGAACGCGACGATGATGCCCGTCATGAGCCAGACGCTCGGCGTCACGAACGTCAGGAGCAACAGCGCCATCGGCGTGAACGGCAGGGAGAACGTAAGGTCCGTGAGACGCATGAGGACCTCGTCGACCCAGCCGCCGTAGTACCCGCTGACGAGCCCCACGAGAAAGCCGAGCGCGCCGGTCCCGATGCCGCCGAACAGTCCGACGATGAACGTCGGTTGCGCACCGGCGAGGAACTGGCTCAGGACGTCCTTGCCGTAGGCGGTCGTCCCGAACGGGGCCGCACCGGTTGGTTCGGACAGCCGCAGCATCGAACCCGTGTCGTCGCGGACGGTGTGCTCGATGGGGTCGTGCGGGGCGAGCGCGGGCCCGAGGAGACCGAGGAAGACGAACGCGGCGACGATGACGACGCCGGCGAACGCGAGACGGTCGCGCCGCAGGAACGTGAACTGGTTGCGGAGCGTCTCCGTGACACCCTCGACGCGCTTTTTGAGTTCGGCTTCGGGCTTCGTCTCGGTGCTCACGCGGCACCACCTCCGCTGGTCGAGACGGTCGGGTCGAAGTAGGCGTACAGCACGTCGGCGACGAGGTTCGCCACGATGACCGCGAGCGCCATGATGAACACGGCCGCCTGCACCAGCGGGTAGTCCTGCTGTTGGATGGCGAGCACGAGTTCGCGGCCGATGCCGGGCCAGCCGAAGACGACTTCGAGCAGGATGAGCCCCTGGAAGATCATCCCGAGACGCAGCGCGAAGTAGGTCAAAATCGGCAGCATGGAGTTCCGACCCGCCCGCGCGAGCTGCTGCATCTCCGAGAGCCCCTTTGCGCGGTGAAGCTTGAGGAACTCAGAGCCCCGCTTTTCGACGACGCCGTTGCGCGCCAACAGAAGGAAATCGCCGCTGTAGTACAGCACCGACACCGTAAACGGAAGGATGTAGTGGTGCAGGAAGTCGAGCGAGGCGAACGTCTCGACGTAGCCCTCCGGCGAGGCGCTGATAGAGCGCATCCCGAAGGCGGGCACCAGTTCGAGGTTGTACGCGAAGATGATGACGAACAGGATGCCCGTGATGAACACCGGCGTCGACCGGAGGAACGTCGTGGCGATGATGCTGAGCTTCTCCAGTTTACTCCCCCGGTTCCAGCCGACGTACATCCCGAGGAGGGAACTCAGGACCGCCGTCGTCACTAACGCGGGGACGAGCAGGATGAGCGTGTTGACGAGCCGCGGGGCCAACACTCCCCAGACGGGCTGACTCCGCAGGATGGAGTAGCCGAACTGGAACAGCAGGATGCTCTGGAGGTAGCTGAGGTACTGCCGCCACATCGGCTGGTCGAGGCCGTACATCGCCCGAATCTCGGTGATTTGCTGCTGGCTCAGATTGCCCGCGGTGACGAGCGACTCGAACGGGCTTCCCGGAAGCAGCCGCAGGACGACGAAGATGACCGAGACGGCCACGAGGGTGAGCAGGATGGAGATGGCGAGTCGCTTCGCGAGGAAGCGCTGGAACTCACTCATGGTCGGACCCCCCGACGGCGCGAATGGGTAGTGTTCGACATGCTCGTTACCTCACGAGAAGTCCGCCTGTCCGAGTTCGTCGCGGCGTTGGTGCATGTTTCCGGGCTGGATGCGCTCGACGAAGGCGGCCCACGCGTCCCCGTTGGGGAACCGGAGGTTTCCGTCGTCGTCCCACGTGTAGCCGGCCTGTTCGAGGTTCGATTTCGCTCCGTCGATATCGAACTCGTAGTGGGTGGTATCCGACGTGTGCCACGGCGTGAGGTCCGAAATCGGGTTCTCCCCGCTCGGGACGGTCGCGCGGTCCTGTAACACGTCGGTGGCGAAGCCCTCGGTGTCGACCGACTTGGCGAGAGCGACGCGGAACTCCTTGTCGCGAACGAGCGGACAGGAGAACATCAGCTTCGTGTCGAGCGGCGCGAAGTTGCCCGAGGTCATCTTCTCGACGCCGGCGGTGCTCGCGGCGCGGTCGGCCTGCGAGTTCGAGAGCGTCGTGCCGATGGCGTCGATTTCGCCGCCCTGCAGCGAGCCGATCATGGAGTCGATGTTGCCGACGTTTATCCAGATGACGCGGTCGACGCCCTCGCCGGTCGTGGCCTGGTCGCCGAGCACGTCGGCCCGCCAGTCGTCGTCGAACATCCAGTGGCCCTCGTTTTTCGACACCTCGAAGCGAGTGCCCTGCTCCCAGTTCTCGTACGTGAACGGCCCCGTGCCGACGGGCGACTCGGGGTTGTGTTGGGACGGGTTCTCCACGTCCTCCCACTTGTGCTTGGGAATGATGACGCTGCGAACGACGCGCTGGGTCATGAACGCCGCGTCGGGGCCCTTCAGATTGAACCGAACCTCGTGGTCGCCGAGCACCTCGACTGACTCGACCGGCTCGTAGAACGGCGTCTGACTGGTCGAGGAGTGTTCCTTGTACAGTTCGACGGTGAACTTCACGTCCTCCGCGGTGAACGGCTCGCCGTCGTGCCACTCGACGCCCTCGCGGAGGGTGAGTTCGACAGTGGTGTCGTCGACGAACCCGCCGCCGGTCGCCAGCGCGGGAACGACTTCGAGGTCCGGCGTGGCGTCGAAGAGGCCGTCGTAGATGAACGTCAGTCGCTTCGCCTCCGCGCCGCCGGCGGCCCACGGGAGGTTCAGCGAGTTCATCGAGGTGGTCACGCCCTTGATGTAGGTCCGGTCGTCGGTCTGGGGTTGGAGGTTCACCTCCGACCAGACGAACGAGTCCTTCGTCGGGCCGTTGCCCGGCGTCTGGACGTAGCCGCTCCAGCGCTCCGTGTTGACCGCGGTGATGATATCGGGGAACAGCGTGATGAGCGCGCCCACGTCCTCGCTGAAGATGCGCTGGGCCTCGGCGACGAGCTCCTCGCGCTCGGCGCGGTCGGTCGCCCGACTCTGTTCCGTCAGCACCTCCTGCAGGTCAGGGTGGTAGTAGTTGTCGTAGTTCGAGAGACTCGTCTCGGTCCGCCGCATCAAAAGCGGGTTCGGGTCTAGCCCGCGTTGCGGGTCCGGACCGTGGGTACTCATCGAGATGATCGCTTCGAGTCCCTTCGTGTCCCAGCTCTGGGCGTACAGTTGGTTCAGCGGTCGGTCGTTGAGTTGCGTCCCGACGCCGAGGGCGTCAAGCCCGCGCTGGACCATGAGCGCGTGTTCCCGCATCCACGGGTCGTCCTCGCTCGAGAATTCGAGCGGGACGGGGTCCAACACCGCGCCGGCGGTCGCGCTGTAGTCGAGCGGCGGTTCGTCGGCGTCGATGGTCTCCCACTCGCGCCAGTACTTCGTCTCGACCGTCTCCGGGGTCCCGGACGGAACGTCGGGGGTGAGACTCGACCCGCCGTCGCTCCCGCCGCTCCCGTTGCCGCCGCCACCGGTACACCCCGCGAGTCCGGTCACGCCGAGGGCGGTCGCAGTCGCCGCCACGTAGTCGCGTCGCGTAAGGCCAGTTCCACGTTCGACACCTGAACTATCACGATTTTTCTCCGACATTGCGACCGCTTGTTATGGAGTATCTTCCATGGTGCTGTTCCCGATACGCCCCGATATCTATCGCTCTTTATATACTGGTCCGGTGAAAATCGGCAACATTCTCCAGCAAGGTGTGAGCTACTCCTGTCGCGGGCCGTAGATGAGTTCGAGCAGATTTCGCTCCGCGGTCCGGAGTCGTTCGCTCAGCGTGGACTGAGCGATACCCAGTTCCTCCGCGAGTTCGGTCTCAGAGGTCTCCCGCGGAATGTGGAAGTAGCCGTGGTTGAACGCCGTCTCGAGAACCGCGAGTTGGTCGTCGGTCAGCTTGGAGATTAACACCTCCTTTAATCGGCCGCTGTCAAGCGGTTCACCGGGGGCCTCGTCCTGCGTCACGGAGCGGAGTTCGAACTCCCCGAGCGTCTCCTGAATCTCGTCGGCGAGTTCCCTGAAGTGGTCCCAATCCTGTGCGGTGGCGACGACCTCGAAGACGCCGTCTTGGAGGACGATGCGGTTCGGAATCGTCTCCTGTCTGAGCACCAGTCCGAGGATGAACGGGTACGACTCGTTGGCGAGAATCGTCACTCGGCGTATCTGCACGTCGGTCGAGGCGGTCGGGATCTCCTCGTCGTAGAAGACGGTCACACCCGAGATATCGGCGAGGAGGGACTCCACGTCGAAGGGGCCGTTCGAGGCGATGGTGAGCGACTCGATCCACGTCCCGTCCTCGACGTAAAACGCGTTGTCCAACTCGATGCTCCGGGCGTCTCGCAGGCGGCGATCTATCTTCGACATGACGCCGGTCGGAGCCGTCGTAAACTCAACACGTAAGATACGAACTCACCCGTACCGGCCAGATACCGTTCACCTATAAATAGCCAGGTGGTTGCCGCAACGGGCGGCGATACCGGGCCGAGTTCACGCGGACGGGGCACTGGGCCGGCCGCCGAGTCAGGCGACGAGCGGCCAGTAGAAGAGCCACGAGAGAGTCACGACGGCGAGCGACAGGCCCATCGTCACGAACCCGAACAGCGTCACGTCCCGATTCGTCAGCGGTCCGCGGTCGAGCGAGACGAGCACGGCGGTCGTGTTGAACGGGAGAATCGTGGTCGACCCCACCACCAGGAGGACGGCGAGTCCGAGATAGAGCCGCGTCACGCCGAACGTCTCCGCGAACCGCAGCACGATGGGGAGAATCACCACGATGGCGGCCGACCCGGTCGAAAAGAGCACGCGAACGGCGACCGCGAACCCGAGGAGCAATCCGACGAGTTGCCAGTGACTGAACGCCCCGAACGGGACGAACTGCGCGAGGAGGTCGACGACGAGCGCGATGGTTTGGGTCGCTTCCAAGGCGTCCAGAATCGATAGCGTCGCGCCGATGAGAAAGAGGACGCCCCAGCTGAGTCCCTTGACGTCGTCGGTGTCGATAACGTCGACTCCCGGGAGCGCGAGGACGGTGACCGCGACGACTGCCGGGAAAATCTCGGGAAGACCGACGAACGAGCCGACGACCCACGCGAGGACGGTCCCGGCCATCACCACCGCGACGAATCCCTGCTCGCGAGTCAACTCGCCGTCGGAGGGCGCGTCCGCAATCCCCGGCTTCCCGGGGTCAACAGTCGAGTCGGCATCGACGGCGTTGAAGAGACCAGCGGCCGCGGCGGCGAGCGCGTAGAGAACCACTGTCGGCGGAATCATCAAGACAGCCCACTCGACCCACGAGAGCGGTCGGACGCTCGTCGAGAGGATGCCCGACGTGACGAGCGCCATCCCGCCGCCGGTCATGAGCGCCATCGACGCGATGGGGTTGATGTGACCCAAGAGGAGGAACGACGCGCGCTCGAACCCGCTTCCCGACGGGAGGTCGAACTCCTCGGTCACCTCCTCGACGATGGGGATGAACGCGACCGCACGGGCCATTGCGGACGGCATGAACAGCGCCAGTACGAGCACGTTCCGGGCGATGGATCGAAACGCCCCACGAGGGGTGCTGTCCGGGGACAGCAGTCGGTTCGCTAACCGGGTATCCAACCCCACCGACCGGACCGCGTTGCCGAGGAGTAACAACACGAGGAGGAAGTAGACGAGCGAGGAGGTGAAGCCGCTGACCGCGGCCTCGAAGGAGTCCACGACGCCGAGAGCGTACAACAAGGAGACACAGGCCAGACTCGAAATCGCGTACGGGACCGGTTTGGTCAACCAAAGTAGGAGCGCGACGACGAAAACCGAAAGCGCGTACTGCGACCGGACCGGAAGGACGGAGACGGGGTGGAGCCCGACGACTGCGAGGAGCAGGGCGGCGGCGGCGACGAGCGTCACCGTCTGCGAGGAGAGCTCCGGGGCGCGCAGCCCTCGGTCGGGCAACCAATCTATCACGAACGTACCTGCACACAACGGGTCCAAATAGCTACTGCCGGCGACAATTCGGGCCGCCAATCGAGGGAAGAGCGCGAATCGAGGAGAGACAACCCCAATTTGAATTATTTGAATTATTTGGATTGTTTGAGCAGTCCAAAGGGCCGGAGTAACCATAATTATTTCAACTGTGCCGAGAATCTCGCTATCACGGATATCCCCATCATGTCACGTGCAGTCAGCGTCTGTCTCCTCAAAGGCGGTATCGGCAAGTCGACGACCTCCATCAACCTCGCCCGCGAGCTCGCACACCGGGGAAGCGACGTACTGCTCGTGGACCTCGACCCGAACGGACACACCACGACGGGTCTCGGGTTCGGCGAGGAGTTCTACTCGGAAGCGCATCTCGGCGACGTGCTCCTCGACGACGCCGAGTTGGAGCCGCGGGAGCTCATCTTGGAGACCGAGTTCGAAATCGACCTCCTCCCGTCGAACGACCGCATCGAGCAGGTCGAGTCGGACCTCGGCGGCGTGATGATGGGGTCGGCGCGGCTCAAACAGCGCGTCATCGACCCGCTTCTCGGCGACGACTACGACTACGTCGTCGTGGACTGCCCCGCGGCGCGCGGGAAGCTCAACGACAACGCGCTGTACGCCACGCAGAACCTCGTCTTGCCGATGCGACCCGAGTCAGGGGCGCTCTCGGGACTCGAAAAGACCGTCAAGCGACTCATCACGCCCGCGCGCGAACACTTCGACCTCGAAATCCTCGCGGTCGTGCCGACCGACCTCCGGGACCGAATCGACCACGACCGTCCGACGAGACGGCTCGTGGAGGCGCTCGTCTCGAAGCCGAACATCGCGTCGAAGCTCCCGAACTTCGCGTACACCGACCCGGAAGTGTTCGAGGCCATCGACAACGGCGAGTGGGACGACGACCTGCCGAAGCCGGGAATTCGACACCGCTCGGCCATCGACGCGTCGATTCGCGAGCACATGCCGCTTCGGGACTACGACAGCACCTGCGACCAGTTGGCGTGCTACGATGAACTCGCGCAAATCGTCGAAGAGGGCGAGGTGGCCCGATGAGCGAAGACCCCTTCGGCGACCTCGACGCCGCGATGGGGAGTGGGGAGTCCGCGGCGGACCCCGAACCGGAACCCGAACCAGCGTCCGAAGACGCCGGCACCGACGACGCGGTCGAATCGGAAGGAGGGACAGAACCGGAGCCTGTCGAGGAGGTCGACCCCCGAGAGCGCCCCGCGTTCGAGTTCGATGAGACCGTCCACAAGGCGCTCTACGTGCTCGAAGCGGTCGCCGACGAGTTCGACGACATCATCACCTACGACGTGGAGCGGGACCTGACCCGCGACCACGGGCTCAAGGGCGTCACGAAGAGCGAACTCCACAACGCCGCGCTCGACGTGGCCACCGAACACCCCGAAGAAATCGTCGAACGCGTCCTCGAACAGCGCGGCGTCGACGAGGAACGCTCCGAATAATTCGAATAATCCGTCTCCGTCAAACCTCTTAGCACCGGACAGAACACGAGCGACACGACAGCGGGAGCGCACCGACCGAGACGGTCCGCTCCGCGTGGGTAGTGATCGAGATGTGGGGAAATTACTTCAGTATACCCACCGTAGTGAGCGTATGTCCGAAGCGACGCTGGACGGTCGCGGACGCCTCACGCTCCCCAAAGAGATCAGAGAGCGGTACGGCGAACACTACCACATCGTCCAACTGCACGACGGTATCAAGCTGATTCCAATCGAGGATGACCCGCTCGATGCGCTCCGCACCGAGTTCGCGGACGTCGAGAAGACGGCCGAAGAACTCCGCCACGGTGCGCGGAACGCGGCGATAGACGAGGCCGGCCGCTGAATGTACGCGGAGACGGATTTCCTGCTGGCACTCAT
>NZ_JAMYJY010000229.1:0-705 GCF_024136985.1 Haloferax sp. AB510 | reverse complement strand
ACTCGAACACGTAAGCAAGCACTACGACGACGTAACGGCGGTCGACGACATGAACCTCGATATCGACCACGGCGAATTCATCTGCTTTGTCGGCCCGTCGGGCTGTGGGAAGTCGACGACGATGGAAAGCATCGCTGGACTCACGAAACCGAGTGAGGGAGAGATCCACATCGGGGACCGGGAGGTGACGAACCTCCCGCCGAAGGACCGCGGGGTGGCGATGGTGTTCCAGAACATCGCGCTGTTCCCCCACATGGACGTCTACGACAACATCTCCTTCGGGCTCCGCCTCCGCAACTACGACAAGGAGGAAATCGAGCGCCGCGTCGAGCGCGCCGCCGAAATCGTCCAGTTGCAGGGTATGCTCGAACGCATGCCCGACGAGATGTCCGGCGGGCAGCGACAGCGCGTCGCCATCGCCCGCGCCATCGTCCGTGAGCCCGATGTCTTTCTCATGGACGAGCCGCTCGCGAACCTCGACGCGAAGCTCAAGGTCCACATGCGGACCGAACTCCAGCGCCTGCACAAGGAACTGGACACGACCATCATCTACGTCACCCACGACCAGGCGGAGGCGATGACGATGTCCGACCGCATCGCGGTCATCGACTCCGGCCAGCTCCAGCAGATCGACCCGCCGCTCGTCTGTTACAACGAGCCGGCGAACCTGTTCGTCGCGGGCTTCATCGGCTCGCCCTCGATGAA
>NZ_JAMYJY010000228.1:0-711 GCF_024136985.1 Haloferax sp. AB510 | reverse complement strand
ACTCCTCGAAGTCGTGCATCTTGTACAGCGAGACGAGTCCGAAGTACGTCGACAGCGCGTCATCCCACTTCAGGTACGCCGAGAACTCGTGCGGCTGCGGGAGGAGGAACTTCCGTAGGCCCGAGACCGCGGTCTTCGAGTCCTGACCGCGCATCGTCCGCGCGCGGACACCGCGCTTCTGTCGGCGCTCGTGTGCCTCCGCTTCCGAGCAGGCGTAGAAATGGTCCTCGCGAACGTCCTTCCGGATATGCGTGCCGCCACAGAAGCGACACTCGCCGGTCGGCTCCAGGTCGCAGGTCCATTCGTGGTCGAGCGCGGCCTCTTCCGTTTCGAAAGTCCGCTGGCAGTATCGACAGGCAGCGACGAACTCCGGCATCTCGAATTCGACATCGACCGACTCGTCGTCGACGGTCGAACCGGGCTCATACCCATTGTCGACAGCGGACTCGACGGTGTCCTCGTCGTTCGACGTGACGAGGTCTGCGTCGTCGAGGACGGAGAACTCCGCGATGACCTCGCCGCCGTCCTCGGTCATCAGCGGTCCACCTCAACGAGGTCGTATCCACAGCGCTCACAGCGAAATCGGACCTCGCTCTCGTGACCGCACGCGGGACAGTCGACGGTCACGCGCAACCACCCCCGAACCGGAGACCTTCGTCTCCGGGGTTGAGTTGTGGGATGGTGAAGGAATCAGTAGAAGCCGGTGGAGGG
>NZ_JAMYJY010000227.1:0-758 GCF_024136985.1 Haloferax sp. AB510 | reverse complement strand
CTCAGCGGTCCCACTTCTTACTTTCATGGGTTAAAATTACCAGCAGTACAAGCTCTCTCTGTACATTTTGCATTTGACAACTGTCTGGAAATAAGTTCTCGCTTAAAAAGCCTCTCTGAGGGGTGGTTTGCGTGACTCGTGAGTGCCCAACTTGCGGTCACGAGTCGGAGAAACTGTTCCGCTGTGAGCGCTGCGGACGCGACCTCGTCGGAGGTGACCGCCGGTGAGCGACGACCATGGGGAGGTCGTCGCGGAGTTCTCCGTCCTCGACGAGGCCGACGTCGTCACCTCGGACGCCGAGGACACCGTCGCGTCCGCGGTTGACGGTGAGTACGAGCCCGGCTCTCTCCTCGACGACGATTCCGAAGACTTCGAGTTCGAGATGCCGGAGTTCGTCGCAGCCTGTCGCTACTGCCAGACGAGCTTCGAGACCGAGGAGGCCGCGCTCGAACACGAGTGGAACTGCGACCTGGAGCCGATCGGCGAGTGTCGCTTCTGCGGTGGGACGCACATCCGGAAAGACGTTCGTGAGGATCACTTCTACGGCTGTTCCGAAGCGGAGGAACACGAGCGACGGCAGAAGCGCGGTGTCCGCGCGCGGACGATGCGCGGCCAGGACTCGAAGACCGCCGTCTCGGGGCTACGGAAGTTCCTCCTCCCGCAACCGCACGAGTTCAGCGCCTATCTCAAGTGGGACGACTCTCTGTCGACGTACTTCGGACTCGTCTCGCTGTACAAGATGCACGACTTCGAGGAGT
>NZ_JAMYJY010000226.1:0-785 GCF_024136985.1 Haloferax sp. AB510 | reverse complement strand
GCCGCGACGGCGGCCGCGTGGAGCGGGGGCAGAACGGCCGCGAGCGCACCGGTCGCGCCCGCCAGCACGTCGCCGGTGCCACCGACGGTCATTCCGGGGTTCCCGGTCCGGTTGACGCGGACCGCGTCGCCGTCGGAGACCACGTCGTACGCGCCCTTCACGAGGAGCGTGTGACCGAGGTCGGCGGCGAACTCGCGGACGAGGTCGCACCGAGTCTCCCAGTCGGCGTCGGTCTCACCGCCCATCTTCCGCAGCTCGCCCTGATGGGGCGTACAGATGAGGGTCGCCTCGGTGTCCACCTCGGGGACGACCTGCAGGGCGTCGGCGTCCACGACGGCGGTCCCGTCGTAGGCGGCGAGGAACTCGCGGACCGCGTCGAGCGACTCGTCGGCGTCGCCGAGACCGGGACCGAAAACGACCGCGTCGCGGTCAGCGGCGAAGTCGAGGAGGTCGGGGACGTGTTGGGGCGCGAGTCGGTCGCCCGAGAAGCCGCGGACGATGAGGTTCTCGGAGTAGCCCTGTACCTCGCGGGCGACGGCCTCGGGGCAGGCGACGCGGGCGAGGTCAGCGCCGGCTCTGAGAGCCGACTGCGCGGCGAGCGCGGGCGCACCGGTGTACGGGCCGCCGCCGACGACGAGCACGTCGCCGTGGTCGCCCTTGTGGCTCTACGCGTCGCGGTCGAGCGCGAGGAGGTCGCCGGGACCGGTGAACAACTCGGCGGCCTCGGGGATGCCGATGTCGGCGACGACGACCTCGCAGTCGAGGTCGCCGAGACCGGGCTTGTC
>NZ_JAMYJY010000225.1:0-791 GCF_024136985.1 Haloferax sp. AB510 | reverse complement strand
CTCAAAAAGCTGGTTTATACGGCCTTGCAGACGATCCTGTTCAAACATCAGCGCGTGGCCGGTCAGAATACGGGTCAGACCCGGGTTACGTTCACCAAAGCCCAGAATCAGCAGCACAATCAGACGCAGACGCGTGCTGGTGTCTTTTTTCATCCTTCAGAATCAGGTTGATGCGCGTGATCAGGCTGTCTTCGATAAACTCGATCAGGCTGTCAAACATCCGGGTTTTGCTCGGGAAATGACGATACAGCGCCGCCTCTGACACGCCCACAGAGGCCGCCAGTTTTGCGGTGGTGATGCGTTGACTGCCGTCGCTGGATTCAAGCATCAGAGCCAGAGATTGAAGTATTTCTTCGCGACGATTCCTTTTCGCGGTTTGTTTTTCTGCCATGTTACAAAATACCCCTGAAAATAAGCACTTGTCAGGCTGGCAACCACACAGCGACCCGCAAACTGACGTTTGCGGTTTGTTATTGCATTATGGCGCTGTGAGATGCGTGTTTGTCGGGCGGTTATTTGCGCCCGGAATGGCCGAAGCCGCCTTCGCCACGGTCGGTAGCGTCGAAGTCTGCCACCAGGTTAAATTCTGCCTGCACCACCGGTACAAACACCATCTGCGCGATACGCTCGCCCGGCTCAATGGTGAAGCTGTCCTGGCCACGGTTCCAGACGGATACCATCAGCTGACCCTGATAGTCAGAATCGATCAGGCCGACCAGATTACCCAGCACGACGCCATGCTTGTGGCCCAGGCCAGAGCGCGGCAGGATCACCGCTGCCAGTGACGGGTC
>NZ_JAMYJY010000224.1:0-805 GCF_024136985.1 Haloferax sp. AB510 | reverse complement strand
GCCCCGTCCAACTCGGCCGCGGCGGTCGTTCCGAGCGACAGCGATTCCCGACTCGGTTCGGCGCGAGCCGCCCGGTCCACCAGCGCGTCGAGCAGTCCGCGGGTGACGAAGACCGCGTCGCGTTCGGGGTCGCGTTCCGGGCCGACGCGTCGCCGAGCGCGCCGCGGTCCGACGAGCCGAGTTGCGACGGCGACCCACCAGAGACCGACGCCCAGCACCTCGGCGTCGCTCGCGGCTTGGAGCTCCCACGGGAGGTGCGGCAGTCCGAGTCTGAGCGTCGTGACCTGCACGGCGAGTCCGGCGAGGACGAGGACGGCTCCGAGCGCGGTGGCGATACGAGTGAGACGGGAAACGGAATCGCGGTTCATCGGTGTGCTGTGTTCGGTCAGTCGCGGTGTCGTTTTCGGTTTGGCAATCGCTTAGTGGTTGTCGGTTGTTTCGAGAAGTTAGTACTTGAAAAAGACTATAAGCGTCCACGCGAAAGCCCTGATTGCCGTGTTCCACGGCGCACGAAGCGGCCAACCGCTACCCGTCGTCTTCGATTCGATAGCACCCTTCGGTGGCTTAGCCTGCCCGGTGTCGTCACCGTTGACCGCTTCGACAAGCGGCACCCCATCCGACGCACCCCCCTTGTTTCGGCATCGCGTCGGCGGGTGCGCGCTCGACAACCATGACGAGTACACAGTCACGATTGCCGGTCGAACGCTCGCTTGCGCGAACGACGCTCGGCGTCGACCTCGCGTCGCCGGCGGCGCTCGCCGTCGCGGCCGTCGTGTTCCGCGGCCCCTCGGCGGAGGTCGGCGAC
>NZ_JAMYJY010000223.1:0-807 GCF_024136985.1 Haloferax sp. AB510 | reverse complement strand
CGACGATTTGGGCGTCGATACCCGGCAGCGGCGGCCCGGCCGACCCGGGTTTCATCTTCTTGATTCCCGGTAAGGTCGTTATCATCATGCCACCGGTCTCGGTCTGCCACCACGTGTCCACGACCGGACACTCCTCGTTGCCGATGTGCTTGTAGTACCACTTCCACGCGCGCGGGTTGATTGGCTCGCCCACGGTACCGAGCAGGCGGAGGCTCGACAGGTCGTGCTGTTCGGGGAATCGGCTACCCCACTTCATGAACGCGCGAATCGCCGTCGGTGCGGTGTAGAAGATGTCGACCGCGTACTTCTCGATGATGTCCCACAGGCGGTCGCGGTTCGGGAAGTCGGGCGTCCCCTCGTACATTACCGTCGTCGTCCCGAGCGCCAGCGGGCCGTAGACGATGTAGGAGTGGCCCGTAATCCAGCCGATGTCGGCCGAACACCAGTAGGTGTCTTCCTTCTCGATGTCGAGGACGGCGTGGGAGGTCCACGTCGCGTAGGAGAGATACCCACCGGTGGTGTGTTTGACGCCCTTCGGCTGGCCGGTGGTCCCCGAGGTGTACATCAGGAACAGCATGTCTTCGGCGTCGCGCTCGACGGGGTCGATACGCTCGCCCGCGTGCTCATCGAGGAGGTCGTCCCAGTCGTGCTGGTTGCCTTTCAGGTCGTGGCCGAAGCCGTCGTCGCCGAGGCGGTCGACGACGACCGTGGCATCGACGCCGTGGTCGACGCCGTCGAGGCCCTCGTTGGCCTTGTCGAGGTGGTCGAGCGGGTCGCCGCGGCGGTAGTAGCCGTCGCAGGTGACGA
>NZ_JAMYJY010000222.1:0-809 GCF_024136985.1 Haloferax sp. AB510 | reverse complement strand
GGGCGGCCCGCGCCACGTCGGCGTCGAGGTCCGAGAGGGCGTCGCCGAGCACGTCGCCGACGCGGCCGAGGAACCACGCTGCGTGGCGGTTACGGAGGTCGCGGCCGGCGGGCGACAGCGGGCGCATCATGAGCGCCGAGTACTCGCCGCTGGTGTCGTTTCTGGTGGTCGAGAGGTGGACCGTGCCGTAGCCGTTGTCGCGCCAGAACGAGAGGAGTTCGGGCGTCGCGCCGAACCCGACGCCGAGGTAGTCCGCGTCGCCCGCGAACTCGTCGCGTATCGCCGAGAGGAGCCGCGAACCGAGACCAGACGACCGGACCGCGTGGTGGGTGGCGATGCGCATCACGCGGTAGCCGACGGGGACGCCCGCGTCCTCGTCGCGGAGTTGGCTCGTGAACACGTCGGGGAGCATGTTCCCCCGGATGCGGCCGCCGTCGTACATGTGCCGGCGGGTGTCGGGGCCGAGGCCGCCCTCGCGGGCGAGCAGCGCGACCGAGACGACGCGTCCCTCGTGAGTGAGCGCCCGGAGCGTCAGGTTCGGGGCGTCGAGGAGGCGGGCGAGGTCGTCCGGTTCGGTCCGGTAGTGCGCAAGGACGAGCAGGCCGAACGCCTCGCGGAGCAGGTGTTCGTCCGCCAGCAGGTCGTCGGGCGAAAGCGCCCGGTAGGACGCGGACTCCGGCGTCGCGTCCGCGACGAGCTGGTCGACCGGGGGCCGGGCGTCGAGGAGGAGCGCGCGGAACGTCCACGACTCGACGGGGTCGCCGGCGGCGTAGCGAATCGGGTCATCGAGGCGCGCGTCGGTCACCTCG
>NZ_JAMYJY010000221.1:0-833 GCF_024136985.1 Haloferax sp. AB510 | reverse complement strand
AGACGGCGAGCGCGACCGGCGGCGACCGGCGAGGCGAACAGGACCGCGAGGACTGAAACCGGAGGACGCGACCGGCGAGTCGGCGGCCTCGTTCAGCGCGAGGAACGTCGGGTCCGGCGGCGAGAGCACCGGGACGGTCGCCCCCGCGGCGAGCAGCGACCCGAAGACGACGAACACGAGCGCGAGCCCCCGGCCGAGGTAGACGCCGCCGACGTAGGCCGGCCGGGACACGTCGAACGTCCTGAGCACGTCGAGTTCGCCGGACTCGCGGTCCGAGAGTACCGCCCGATAGCAGAGTGCGACGGCGAGAAGCGGAACGAGCGCCTCCACGAACGGCACCAAATCGAGGACCAGCGGGACGTACCCGCCGCGCGCGCCGGAGCCCGCGGCCGCGACCGCGACGACGGTCAGCCCGAAGACGACCGAGAGCGCGACGACAGCCGGGGTTCTGACGACCGTCCGAAGCTCCCGGGCCGCGATGGCGAATAGGTCGCCGATATCGCCGTCGCGGTCGCCGGCGCTCATCTGCCCGTCACCTCCTCGGTCGCCACGAGGTCGCCGAAGGCGGTCTGGAGGTCGACCGCGCCGGCCGATTCGACCACCGCTCGCGGGTCGTCGTCGGCGACGAACCGCCCGCCGTCGAGGACGACCACGCGGTCGGCGGTCCGCTCTACGGGTCCGAGGTTGTGCGACGAGAGGACGACCGCAACGCCCGCGTCCGCGAGATCGGAGACGATGCCGAACAGTCGCTCGACCATGCCGGGGTCGAGGCCGCTGGCCGGTTCGTCGAGGACGACGACCGCCGGGTCGCCGACGAGCGCCCGCCCGAGGCG
>NZ_JAMYJY010000220.1:0-879 GCF_024136985.1 Haloferax sp. AB510 | reverse complement strand
CCCGCCGTGGGACGACGACTGGCGTGGCCGCGTTCGACCGGGCGGGGCGGCGGCTCCCGCTCCGCGTCGTCGACGCGGAACCGCGCGAGTCGCTCGACGTGGCGGCGGTGGCCGAGCCCATGGCCTCGGCGCCGGCGACGACGCCGGCTGACGGATAGTCACCGCATCGATACAGTTATTGGCGACGACTGGCCACGACTGACTGAACCGCCGATTCGCGAGCACAGCGACGGCGTCCCGTGCGGACGCCGCTCGCGTAGTGACGACGCCGGTCGGCGCGACAGACCATGCAATCGCCAACAGCCACTCGCAATCGACCATGAGTTGGAAAGACACCGTATCGCCGATCCTGAGCCGGATGCCCGCCGTCTCCCGCCCGGAGGGACACGTTCCGTTCCGCCGAAAGCTCGGCTGGACCGCCGGGATTCTCGTCCTGTACTTCTTCCTGACGAACGTCACGCTCTTCGGCGTCGGGACGGGGAGCCAGGACATCTTCGGGCAGTTCCGCTCCATCCTCGGCGGGGGACAGGGGACCATCCTCCAGTTGGGTATCGGTCCCATCGTCACCGCGAGCATCGTCCTGCAACTGCTGCAGGGCGGGGACATGCTCGGTCTCGACACGGACGACCCGCGCGACCAAATCCTCTATCAGGGGCTCCAGAAACTACTCGTCTTCGGGATGATCGCCCTGCAGGGCCTGCCGGTCGTCTTCGCCGGGGGCTACCTCCCGGCCGACCCAGCGGTCGCGAGCGCCCTCGGCGTCGGGACGGTCGGCGTGAAGTGGCTCATCTTCGCCCAGATATTCGTCGGCGGCGCGCTCGTGTTGTTCATGGACGAGATCGTCAGCAAGTGGGGCGTCGGCTCCGGGGTCGGCCTGTT
>NZ_JAMYJY010000021.1:0-42468 GCF_024136985.1 Haloferax sp. AB510 | reverse complement strand
CCGGCCTGACCGTCACGGGCGTCCACACCGCCACCGTCGGCGGCAGCGCCTCACCCGGCCCGTACCCGGTCGCCTACGCCGAGGACGCCGCCCGCGCCTCCGGGTCGACCGAACTCTCGCCCGGCCCCGTGACCGTCTCGGCGACCGTCCAGATGGTCTACGAAGCCGAGTAAGCACCCCACGCCCCGCTGACTGAACTCGCGGTTCAACCCACCCGCGCCCTCATTTCTCCGATAGCTACCCCGTAGCCGCGGCTCTCCCGTCGAGGTACTGCGGCAAGACAGAACCGACAGAACCGAAAAATCCCGCGTCGCTTACTCGTTGCGCGACGGCGGGATGTCGGGTTCGAACCCGATGGCCTCGACCGCAGCGTCGAGGACGGCCTCGACGTTCTCGCCCGTCTCGACGCTCATGTAGAGGTCGGCCTCCATGTCGGTCGAGCGGTCGCTCTTGTTACAGACGGTGAGGACGGGGATGTCGCGCTCCTCGAAGCGCGCCTTCACGGCGTCGCGGAGTTCGAGTTGCGACTCGATGGGGTAGCCACACGCCCCGCTGGCGTCGGCGACGAAGATGACGGCGTCCGCGAGGTGTTCGAGGGCGCTCACGGCCTGCCGCTCGATGTCGTTGCGCTCGTCTTCGGGCCGGTCGAGCAGCCCCGGCGTGTCGATAATCTGGTAGCGGATGCGGTCGCGGTCGAAGTGCCCGATTTGGACGCCCTTCGTCGTGAAGGGGTAGCGGGCGATTTCGTTCGACGCGCGGGTCACGTCGTTGACGAACGAGGACTTCCCGACGTTCGGGTAACCGGCGACGACGATTGCCGGTTCGTCCGGGCGGATGTCGGGGAGGTCTTTCAGGGCGTCGCGCGCCTCGCCGATGCGGAACAGGTCGTCTTCGACCTCCTCGACGACGCTCGCCATGCGAGCGAACGCCTGCTTTCGGTGCTTTCGCGCGAGGTCCGCGTCGGTCTTGCGGAGCTTCGGCTGGTACTCGCGGGCGATGTTGTCGACCTGCCGGGAGGCCCACATCACTTCCGAGAGACTCTTTCGGACCTCGTCAACGTCGACGATGGCGTCGGCGAGTTCGTAGTAGAAGGGGTCAACCGTCTCGAAGTCGGGCCACTCGACGACGATGTTCTCGAGGTTGTCGGAAAGGATGTTCGACGCCGTCTGGAGCATCGACTGCTGAGCCTCCAACTTGTTCTGCTTCGCTCGCCCCGTGCGCGCGGCCCGCGAGAAGGCCTTGTCGATGAGTTCGTCCGACCGGGGCGTGGTCGGGAGAGACTCGAAAATCATTGCAGTCCGCTACATGGCCGAGCCGTAAAAGCGCGTCCGTTTGGGGCTCGGCGCTTCGAGCGGTGGATTCTCCGTGCAGGTCTCACGCACGGTTCGACTGGAAGCGAGGGGGTCGCGGCCGGACCGGCTCGCGGGCGCTGACGTGAGCGAGCGGCCGAGCACCTACCGACCGCCACGAAGTTCTTGCCCGCCCGCGGCCTACTTCGACCCATGACTGACTGGAAAGCGGTCGCTGTCGGGTTCGTCGTCATCGTCGTCGTCGGCACCGGCGGACTCGCGCTCCCGCTCATCGGCCAAATTGGGGCGGGTCTCCTCGGTGGCTTCGCGGCGGGCTACCTCGCGGGCGGCACGCTCGGTAACGGCGCGTGGAACGGCCTCGTCGCGGGGTCCATCTCGGGTATCGTCGTGACGCTCCTCGCGGCCCTGCTCGGGAGTCTTCTCGGACTCGCCGGTGGGCCGCTGGGTGGCCTCCTCGGCGGCGTCGGCGTCCTCGTCGCGGGCGTCGTGTTGACGCTCATCTTCGCAATCGACAGCGCCATCGCCGGGGCTGTCGGCGCGTGGGTGAAGGGGTAGCCCGACAGCGCGGGGCCGCGACCGCGACCTCACCGAGTTCGATAGTCCAGAAATCGGGGTTTAGCATGGTCCTAAGCCCCATTATTTCACGTAAACTGTCTCGGGTCTCTAAGGGGGAGGGACCACACCCGACGGCCATGGGTAAGGAGTCAACGCACACCCGTCGAAGAACCCTCCAATCGATTTGCGGTGTCGCCGTCGCCGGCCTCACCGGTCTCGCTGGATGTAGCTCGTCCGGGGACTCGGACCAGACGACGCGAACGACCGACGCGGGGACACAGACCACGACCGAGACGCAGACCACGACGACCGCGAACGAGACGACTGCGAACGAGACGACCGAACAGGAGGAAGAAACAACCGAAAGCGGGCTCGAAGCCGCCGACTTCGTCGAGAACCCCGAGGAGATACACCCGACGCTGGTCGAGGAGACATCGGTCCCCTCGGACGAGGTCTTGCTCGGCTTTCGGCTCGAAGACTCGTCACTTCCGTTTACGACGGAGGTGTACCGCGCGCCGGACGACGCCGAAGTGCAGGCGACGGAAACGTACGACACCCAAGACCTCTCGCAGGTCGACTTGCTCCCCGAGTCGCCGCAGGCGCTCGACACCGTCGATACCGACCGCGAGGACATCCACTACGGGACGACGACCATCGGAGAGCCGCTGAAAGTCACGCTCGTCGCGCGCCACGACAGCGACACTATCGACTGGAGCGCGTGGTCTCGCACCGGCTATCCGTACGACGGTCACGACGAAGAAGACCCCGCGCTCGAAGTCGACTGTTACTGCGGCGGGATGAACTACACCGCGCCGAGCGGCGGGACGTGGGCGCGAGTGATTCAAGTGACGCCGACCGAGCGCGTCGACACCGGGACGACCGTCGCGCTCAACTGGACGTCGAGCCGACTCTGAAGGCGGAATCGACGCGGTTCGCCGCTCCGTAGTCGAGTGTTACTCGCCGCGTTCGAGGTACTCCCGCTGAATCTCGACGACCTCGGTCGAGTCCGCACACTCCGAGTACCGGCGCAGCGGTTCCTCGTTGAGTTCGAGGAACGTGTGGCCCCAGTTGAACTTCGAGAGCACGTCTTCGGCCCGCTTCTTCTCGCCGAAGATGACGAGCGCGGCGGCTATCGCCTCGACCGTCGTCAGTTGCATCGGGCGGCCGAAGTTCACGGGGTTGGCGGCGACGAGATACGGGAGCGCGCGGTGCTCGCCGGGGAGCGAGAACATGGCCTCGCCGGCCGACTCCCACGAGCAGTCGAGCGCGACGAGCGCGCCCGTGTCCGCGTCGGCTGGCGACAGCGCCCTGTCGGCGTGGGGGTTGAGCACGACGCCGTAGGGGGTCTCGCGGTCGGAGCCGTGGAGGGCGGCCATGTCGAAGCGTTCGAGCTTCTTCGCCGTGCACTTCTTCGGGTCGTCGTCGCCCTCGTATCGAACGTGCAGGTCCACACCCAGGGTACGCGACTGGCCGAGAAAAGCGTCCCGAACGCGGTGTCGGCGCGCGCGACGCGAGGGGCGAGGCGAGCCGGCGTCGGATTCTTCCCGCCCGCCGACGAAGAGTGGGCGTGCATCCCGACGCGACGTATCTGGCCCGGCAGTACTACACGGCGCTCGACCACCACGGATACGACATGCTTCGGAATATCCTCGAACCGGAGTTCGTCCAGCACCGCGGCGACATGACGCTCTCGGGGCGCGAGGAGTTCGTCTCGTTCATGCGGGACGACAGGCCGCAGAAGGACACGCGACACGTCATCGAGCGCTACATCCAGTCGAAGTCCGACGACGAAATCGTCGTCCGCGGCCACCTCGAAGACCGCGACGGCGACGAACTGTTCGTCTTTCTCGACCGGTTCCGTGCCCACGACGGGAAGCTCTCGGACCTGAAGACGTTCGTCAAGTCATCGACGGCGAACTGACGGCGCGAGTCGCGGGAAAGACGAGAGAAAGAACAGAAACTCGCGGTCGCGGCGTGCGTCAGTCGCTCAGTCCTTCTTACCCGCACCGACGGCGGCCTCGCCGACGGGCTCGTGGCCCTCGATGACCTCGCGGCCGCCCATGTAGGGCTGGAGCGGTTCGGGCACGTCGACCGTGCCGTCCTCGTTTTGGTAGTATTCGAGCAGCGCGACCATGACGCGGCCGACGGCCGTGCCCGACGCGTTGAGCGTGTGGAGGTACTCGGCCGACTCGTGGCGCTCGGGGCGGTAGCGGAGGCCGGCGCGGCGCGCCTGGAAGTCCTCGAAGTTCGAGGCCGACGAGACCTCAAGCCAGCGACCACCCTGTTCGGGGGCGTCGTCCGACTCCGTGCCGGGGGCCCACACTTCGAGGTCGTAGGTCTTCGCCGACGCGAAGGTGAGGTCGCCGGTGCAAAGCGAGAGGACGCGGTACGGCAGGCCGAGGCGGTCGAGCACTTCGGCGGCCTCGTCGACGAGCGCTTCGAGCCGGTCGTACGACTCCTCGGGCTCGACGAAGTTGACGAGTTCGACCTTGTTGAACTGGTGGACGCGAACGATGCCGCGGGTCTCGGTCCCGTGTTCGCCCGCCTCGCGCCGGAAGTTCGGCGTGTAGGCCTGGTGCTTCAGCGGGAGGTCGTCCTTCAGGAGAATCTCGTCGCGGTACATGTTCGTGACCGGGACCTCCGCGGTGGGACAGAGCCACAGGTCGTCGTCCTCGTAGTTCTCGGTCTCCGAGCCGCCGATGCGGTAGGCGTCCTCGGCGAACTTCGGGAGCTGACCGGTGCCCTCCATCGAGGTGGTCTTGACCGGAATCGGCGGGAACAGGTCGACGTACTCCTGTTCGCGGTGCACGTCGAGCATGAACTGGACGAGCGCGTGTTCGAGCATCGCGCCCTCGCCTTTCAGGAAGTAGAAGCCCGAGCCGGTGGTCTTGGCCGCGCGACCCTCGTCGATAATGTCGAGTTCCTCGCCGAGGTCGTAGTGCGGCGTCACCTCGTCGGGGAGGTCGCGCAGGTCGTCGAAGCCGACGCGGCGGACCTCCTCGTTGTCGGCCTCGTCGGCCCCGACCGGAACCGACTCGTGGGGGAGGTTCGGCAGTTCCATGAGCGCCTCGTCGAGTTCCGCTTCGAGTTCGTCGGCGCGGGCTTCGAGCTCCTGTAGCTCCGTCTTGAGTTCGCCCGAGCGGTCGATAGCCTCCTGGGCTTCCTCGTCTTTCCCTTCTTGCTTCAGCTGACCGATTTTCTGGCTGACCTCGTTGCGCTCGTGGCGGAGGTCGTCGCCCTCGGCCTTCAGCGAGCGCCACTCGTCGTACACGTCAAGGACGCGGTCGATGTCCACGCCCTCCATGTTGCGGGCGGCGAGCGCGTCGCGAACTCGCTCCGGTTCGTCGCGGAGCAGTTGCCTGTCAATCATTGGGCTGTGGTTTCCGGGCGGGCGGGAAAATCGTATCGCATCGCCGAAGGACGGGGGCGAGAACGCGGCGGCCGAACGCTTTTCTTCCCCGGAGACGGCCGTCAACTATGGCTATTGGCGACGTCGAACCCGTCCCGGACAGCACGGACCTCTACTACGTCGACAGCGGCATGTACGAGGTCGAGAAGTACGGCTCGGTCTACCTCATCGACGCCGAGAGGCCGGCGCTCATCGACACCGGCATCGCCGCCGACAGGGAGGCGGTCTTCGGGATGCTCGACGAGGTCGGCGTCGACGACCTCGCGTACATCCTGCCGACGCACGTCCACCTCGACCACGCGGGCGGCGCGGGCTACCTCGCCGAGCGCTACCCCGACGCGACCGTCATGACCCACGAAATCGGCGCGCCGCACCTCGTGGACCCGTCGCGGCTCATCGAGGGCACGAAGGCGGCCGTCGAAGACCAGTGGCAGTTCTACGACGAACCGCTCCCAATCGAGGAAGAGCGCGTCGAGGGCCTCACCGACGGCGACGAAATCGACCTCGGCGACCGGACGCTCACGGTCCACCACGCACCCGGTCACGCGCCGCACCAGGTGATGTTCCACGACGACGGCGACGACGTGCTGTTCGTCGGCGACGCGCTGGGCATCTGGGAGCCGAAGTCGCGGACGCTCCGCCAGACCTCGCCGCCCTCGCAGTTCCACCTCCAGAAGGCGCTCGACGACGTGCGGACCATCGAGGACATCGACCCCGAGACGGTCTGTTTCGGCCACTTCGGCCCGAAGCCCTACGACACCGACCTCGCGGAGGCGTACAAGCGCGTCCTCGTGGAGTGGGTCGAGGCCATCCGGCAGAAGCGCGCGGAACTCGACGACGACGAGGCCGTCATCGACCACTTCGTCGAGCACAGCCAGATGGCCGAGGTGTGGGGCGAGCGGAAGGCCCGCGACGAAGAACGCCTGAACACCCGCGGCGTGCTCGGCTACCTCGACTACATCGGCGACGACGAGTGACGCGCTGACACTACCGCCGCCGACCCAAAAGCACCGCGCTCGGGTTCGAAATCAGCGTTTCCCCGCGCTATCGCGGTGTTTCAACAGACCCAACGTACATAGTTTTAAATGTTGAATCATTACTAACAGAACATGGACTGGCGGGACGCGGAGGCGGCGTTCGACGACCCTGTCATCGAGCGGACGACCCTCCCACGGATGTTCGAATCGAGCGCGTCGCGGAACGCCACGCGAGTCGCACAGCGGTACAAAGGCGGCGTCTACCGGCGGTCGCTGGTCGCCGAGGGCGTCGTTCCCGCGGCCCCCGACGGCGACTACGCCGACCTGACCTACGAGGAGATGCGGGGCATCGTCCGCCGCCTCGCGGCGGGGTTCCGCGACCTCGGCATCGAGGCCGGCGACCGGGTCGGTATTCTCGCGCACACGCGCATGGAGTGGGCCCAGACGGACTTCGCCGTCCTCGGCGCGGGCGGCATCGTCACCACGGTGTACACCTCGTCGTCGGAGCGACAGGTGCAGTACCTGCTTTCCGACCCGGGCGCGAACGCCGTCGTCGTCGAGAACGAGGAGCTACTGGAACGCGTGCTCGCCGTCGAAGACGAGTTGGATCTACGGTTTATCATCGTCGTGGACGAGTACGACGGCCACGACGACCGCGACGACGTGCTGACGCTCGGTGAACTCTACCGCCGCGGCGAGAAGGTGTACAACGAGGCGGCCTACGAGTCGTGGCTGGACGAGCGCGAACCAGAGGACCTCGCCAGCCTCATCTACACCTCGGGGACGACCGGCCAGCCGAAGGGCGTCCAACTCACCCACTGGAACTTCCGGTCGAACGTCAACGAGAGCTATCGGCGCTTCGGTCCGCGCCCGGACAAAGGTGACACGCCGGTCATCGGCCCCGACTCGGTGGCGCTGTCGTTCCTACCCCTTGCCCACGTCTTCGAGCGCATGGCCGGCCACTTCATGATGTTCGCGGCGGGCGCGGCCGTCGCCTACGCCGAGAGCCCCGACACGCTCCGCGAGGACTTCCAACTCGTCCGGCCGACGACCGGGACGAGCGTCCCGCGGGTGTACGAGAAGCTCTACGACGCGATTCGGGCGCAAGCCAGCGAGTCGCCCGCGAAAAAGCGCATCTTCGAGTGGGCCGTCGGCGTCGGGCAGGCGTACCACACGACCGACGCGCCGGGCTACCTGCTCACCGCGAAACACCGCCTCGCCGACCGCCTCGTGTTCGGACAGGTGCGCGAGGCGCTCGGAGACAACCTCGAGTTCTTTATCAGCGGCGGCGGGAGCCTCTCGGCCGAACTGTGCGCGCTCTACCACGCGATGGGCCTCCCAATTTACGAGGGCTACGGCCTCACCGAGACCTCGCCCGTCATCTCGGTCAACCCCCCTGAAGAGCCGAAAATCGGCACCATCGGCTATCCGCTCCGGAACGTCGAGACGAAACTCGACACAACCGTCGTCGGCGACCAACTCGGGGACGCGGGCGGCGAGGTGGGCGAACTGCTCGTCCGCGGGTCGAGCGTCACCGAGGGCTACTGGAACAACCCCGAGGAGACCGAGGCGGCGTTCGTCGAGGACGACGAGGGCAATCGCTGGTTCCGCACCGGCGACGTGGTCGAACTCCGGCCCGACGGCTACATCACCTTCCGCGAGCGCGCCAAGCAGATTCTCGTCCTCTCGACCGGGAAGAACGTCGCGCCCGGCCCCATCGAGGACGCGTTCGCCTCCTCCGCGGTGGTCGAACAGTGCATGGTCCTCGGCGACGGTCGCAAGTTCGTCTCCGCGCTCATCGTCCCCAGTTTCGACGGCCTGCGGAAGTGGGCCGACGAGGAGGGTATCGACCTCCCGGAGGACCCGAAAGCCATCTGCCGCGACGACCGGGTGTACGAGCGCATCGAGGCCGAAGTGGAGGCGGCCAACGAGAACTTCGAGTCCTACGAGCGAATCAAGCAGTTCCGCGTCGTTCCCGAGGAGTTCACGGAGGGGAACGACCTGATGACGCCGACGATGAAAAAGAAGCGCCGGAACATCCTCGACCGCTACGCCGACGAGGTGTCGCTCATCTACGACGAGGACCGCCGGATCGAAGAGCGTCGGGGCGGCGGGCGAGCCGCGACCCAGTGAGATCGGACAGCCGAAACGTCCCCAGCCGTGTTTTCGCCGAACGCCCTCCCGAGTCCGCGGAGATACCGCCCGAGATGTGTGGACTTATCTTCCGTCGTCACATGGACCGAATCAATGGAGGCGATATAAGTGGCCGCAGCAGGAGGAGCCAACCTCATCCCGCTCGTCGCCGCGATAATCGGCATCGGCGTGGTCTCGCAGGTGCTCTCGGACCGATTCCAGGTCCCCAGCGTCGTGTTCCTCATCGCGTCGGGCATCCTGCTCGGTCCGGAGGTCCTCGGCGTCATCTCTCCCGGCTCGTTCGGGAACGCACTACAGGCCATCGTCGGTCTCTCGGTCGCTATCATCGTGTTCGAGGGCGCGTTCCACCTTCGAATCGACAAGCTACGGGAAGCGCCCGCCGCGACGTTCCGACTCGTCACCGTCGGGGCGATAATCGCGTTCGTCGCAACGGGCGTCGTCGTCCGCTACGCGCTCGGCGCGCCGTGGCCGGTGTCGTTCCTCGTTGGCGCGCTCCTCGTCGCGACCGGGCCGACGGTCATCGCACCGATTCTCGAAGTCGTTCCGGTCCGCGACCGGGTCGGCGCAGCGCTCGACACGGAAGGTATCGTTAACGACGTGACGGCGGCCATCGTCGCCGTCGTTATCTTCGAGGCCATCCTCGAAGGCGTCAGTAGCCCTGACGCCCTCGTGGTCCTGTTCGCCGAGCGCCTCGGCGTCGGCGTCGTCATGGGCGCAATCGTCGCCGGGGCGCTGTACTACGCGCTCCGGTACGTCGATCTCTCGCCGGGCAACGCGCCGCAGAACGCGCGCCTGCTCGTCCTCGCCGGCGCGCTCGTGTCCTACGCGGCCGCCGACTACGTCGCCACGGAGGCCGGCATCGCCGCGGTGGCGACCGCCGGCATCCTCCTCGGTAACGCGGACGTGCCGTACGAAGAGGAGATTTCGGCGTTCAAGGGCGACATCACGCTGCTCGTGCTGTCGTTCGTCTTCATCGCCCTCGCGGCGCTGTTGGACTTCCAGAACCTCCTGAACCTCGGCGTCGGCGGCCTCGCCGTCGTCGCCGCCGTCGCGCTCGTGATTCGACCGCTGTTGGTCTTCATCTCGGCACGCGGCGACCGGTTCACGAGAGAAGAGAAGCTCTTCATGAGCTTCGTCGGCCCGCGCGGCATCATCCCCGCGTCCGTGGCCTCGCTGTTCGCCATCGCCCTCCAAGAGGAGGCGACACGGCTCGCGGCCGAGGGACTGACCCAACAGGCCGCCGCGCTGAACCAGAGCGCCTCGATTCTCGTCGGCACGGTGTTCCTCGTCATCCTGACGACCGTCGTCTTCGAGGCCGGCCTCGCTCGCCAGATCGCAGAATACCTCGACGTCATCCCAATGCGTGTACTCATCATCGGAGGCGGGAAAGTGGGCCGTGCGCTCGCCGAACGCCTCGCAGACCGCGGAGAGAACGTGGTCCTCATCGAAGAGGACCAAGAAGTAGTCCAGACGGCCCGGAACATGGGCTTTACCGTCCATCACGGCGATGGAGCCGACACGAGCGTCTTACGCTCCGCGGGGGCCGCGAACGCCAAGTTCGTGGTCGCCGCGACCGGCGACGACGACGTGAACCTGCTCGTCGCGCAGTTGGCGAATTCGAAGTTCGAACCCGAGAGCGTCCTCGCGCGGGCGAACAACCCCGACAACGTCGAGGCGTTCGAAGAACTCGGCGTCCGGACTATCTCGTCGACCATCGCCACGGCGCAGGCGCTCGACAACTACATCGAGCGCCCGTCGATGTCGAACTGGATGGGTGAAATCGGCCGCTCCGGCGACGTTCAGGAGGTTCAGGTCACCGCCGAGAAACTCGTCGGTCGAACCATCCGAGAGGTCGGACCGGAACTGCCCGACGGCTGTCTCATCACGCTCGTCTCGCGGAACGGCGACACGACGGTCCCCAACGCGGAGTTCACGCTCCAAGAAGGCGACCGCATCACCATCATCGGTGAGCGTGAGGCCGTCCGAGACGCAGAAGAGTTAGTCAACCCCGAGTAGCGGCTCTCGCCGCCCGCTTGGTTCGGTTTTTTCGCGTCGTCCCCGACCAGTCAGCGCCGCGCCCAGCGGACGAACACCGCCCAGTAGCCGACGGTGAGCGCGACGAGAACGTACCAGACGGGCGCGCCGAGGTCGGGCCTCGGGACGAACCCCGCGGAGGCGGCCCCGGCAGCCGCCAGCGCCGCGAAGGCCCCCGACAGTACGGTCGTCGTGAGATTCATCACCGCGATATTCCCGACTTCCGGAGTATGAACGTGACGGAAGGCGCACGTATGTTTGTGAGCGATAGCCGAGGTCAGCGGTTCGGGGAACCACTGACACGCAGTCCACGAATTTCGCTCGCTTCCCGGGACGGATCAGGGTGAAAAACGCGGGTGAACCTACCGACTGAACTCGATTGCCGCTCCTTGGCCGAAGCCGACGCAGAGCGACGCGAGGCCGCGGTCCACGTCCCGCTTTTGCATCTCGTGGATGAGCGTCACCGGCAGGCGCGCGCCGGACGCCCCGAGGGGGTGGCCGAGCGCGATTGCGCCGCCGTTGACGTTGAGTTTGTCCGCGTCGATACCGAGTTCGCGGCGGGAGTACTCACACTGGCTGGCGAACGCCTCGTTGATTTCGACGAGGCCGTAGTCGTCGATGTCGGTGCCGGCGCGGTCGAGGAGGCCGCGGGTGGCCGGGACCGGACCAATCCCCATGACCGTCGGGTCGACGCCGGCGACGTTGTTCGTGCCGACCGAGGCGAGCACGTCGAGGCCGTGTTCGTCCGCGAACTCGCGGCTAGTGACGAGGACGGCCGCCGCGCCGTCGGTTATCTGCGAGGAGTTGCCGGCGGTGACGGAGCCGTCGCCCGAGAAGGCGGGGTCGAGGCCGCCGAGAATCTCCATCGAGGTGTCGCGGCGGATACCCTCGTCCTCGGTGACGACGCCATCCTCCGTCTCGACCGGGACGATTTCGTCGTCGAAGCGGCCCGAGTCGGTCGCCTCGGCGGCGCGCTGGTGGCTCCGGAACGCGAACTCGTCTTGGGCCTCGCGGGAGACCTCGTACTCGTCTGCGACCTTCTCGGCAGTCATCCCCATCTGGAGTTGGAAGATGTTGTACTGCTCGCTCAGTTCCGGGTGGAGGTGTTGGTAGGAGTCGCCGTCCATCGGCACGCGGGACATGCTCTCGACTCCGCCGGCGACGATGCACTCGCGGTTGCCGGCGGCGATGGCGTCGGACGCGGAGATGATAGCCTGCATCGAGGAGGCGCACCAGCGGTTGATGCTCGTCGCGGGCGTCCCCTCGCCGAGGGCTGACAGGAGCGCGATGACGCGGGCGACGTTGTTGTCCTGTTCGGTGCGCTGTTGGGCGACGCCCCACATCAGGTCCTCCACGTCGTCGGGGTCGACGTCGTGTTCGTCGAGGATGTGGTCGATGAGCGTGACCGAGAGGTCCTCGCTTCGAACGTCTTCGAACACGCCGCCCGCCTTGCCGAACGGCGTGCGGTACGCGGCCGCGATGACTGGCTCTGGCATGGCACATCATCAGGGTTCGAACACCATAAATAGTTTAGAACTCACTATTCGTCGTAACGAGTTGTTCTTCGGGTCGAAAAACGCCGAGAAAACGGTGAAAGTGGAGACGACGGCACCGAGTCTCGGAACGTCAGGAACGAGTGGCGGAGTCGCTGTCCGGCCGACCGGGGATTCCGCCGGTACCCGCGTCGGCGACTGTTGGCTCCGCCGGGAAGAGCTCCGGCGCGACGTCCGCCGAGGCGTGCTCGAAAGACACGTCGGCGGCGTCGTCAGCCGGGTTGTCAGATGCGGTGCGTTCGGTCATGGTCAGTCGCTCGTGACCGGCTGTTCGGCCTTCGCTTCCTCTTCGGCGAACGGGTACCACGACTGCTTGGCGTCGTGCATGTACGGCGCTTCGAAATCCGTCTCCTCGGGGACGCAGTACTCGGTGACTGCCTCGGTCCCCTCGGCTTCGACCCACTCGCGGAACGTCTGTCCGGGCTCGCGGCGCTCGGCGAACGCCTCCACGAGCGAGGCGATGGCACCCGGGACCTCGTCGGCCGGGATGCGCTGTCGAACCCACTCGACGAACGACGGGTCCTCGCCGATGCCGCCGCCGACGCCGATGTCCATGGCCTCGACCATCTCGCCGTCCTTCTGGGCGCGCATGCCGAACAGGCCGATGTCGGCCGTGTTCGCCTGCCCGCAGTCGGCGGTACAGCCGGAATAGTGAATCTTCAGTTGGCTCACGTCGTCGGGTACGTCCACGTTGTCGCGGAGCCACCGGAGCATCCGGGCGGTCCGGGCTTTCGTCTCCGTGAGCGCGAGCGAACAGAACTCCGTGCCGGTGCAGGCGACCGTGCCGCGCTGGAACGGGTTGGGTACGGGCGTGTGCTTCCCGAGGAGCGGCTCTGCGAGCAGGTCGTCGAGCTTCTCCTCCGGCACGTCCATCAGAAGCGGGTTCTGGCGACGGGTGAGACGGACCTCGCCGGACCCGTACTCGTCGGCGATGTCGGCCAGTTCGATGGCGTCGGACGCCGTGAGCCGACCGACCGCGACGCTGAGGCCGACGTAGTAGTCGCCGTTGGCCTGCTCGTGGACGCCGACGTGGTCGTGTTTCCCGTCGGACTCCGGGCGGCCCGCGTTGTAGGTGTACTCGTCGCGGATGTTCTCGCCCGCAGACGGGAGTTCGAAGTCGACGTACTCCTCCTGGAGCAGGTCGCGAATCTTCTCCGTGCCCCACTCGTCCACGAAGAAGCGACTGCGGGCGCGAGCCCGAACGTCGCGGTTACCGTGTTCGTGGTAGAGTTCGACGAAGCCGCGGACGACCTCGTAGGCGCGCTCTTCGTCGGCGACGAAGATGTCGAGGTCGCGAGCGACGCGCGGCTTTCGGGAGCCGAGGCCGCCGCCGACGCGGACGTTGAAGCCGGTGACGGTCTCACCGTCAATCTCCTTCTTCGCGGGTTCGAGCCCCACGTCGTTTATCGAGTCCTGCGCGCAGCCCTCGCGACAGCCAGTGACGCTGATGTTGAACTTCCGCGGCATGTTCGACAGGGCGTCGTTTCCGCGGAGGTCCTCCTGGAAGCGGTCGAGAAGCGGCTGGGACTCGACGAGCTCGTGTTTGTCGCGGCCGGCGACCGGACAGCCGGTGATGTTCCGCATCGTGTCGCCGCCGGCGGACCGCGAGGAGACGCCCGCCGCTTCGAGCTTCTCCCAGACCTCGGGGATGTCTTCGAGTTCGAGCCAGTGGAGCTGAATCGACTGGCGCGTCGTCAGGTCCAACCAGGCGTCGCCGAACTCGGGGTTCTCGACCGGCCCGGACGCGTAGTCGCGCGCGACCTCGCCGATGGCCCGGAGCTGCCCCGGTTCGAGGACGCCGTTGGCGTTCGTCAGCCGCATCATGAAGTACGAGTCCTGGCCCGTCCGCTGCTGGAAGACGCCCCAGAACTTGAAGCGCGTGAACCACTTGTCGCGCTCGTCTTCGGGGATTGCGTCGACGCCTTTCTCGGCGAACTCCTCGATCTTCTCGCGAACCGCGTCGCCGTAGAGCTCCGACTTCCACGCTTCCTTCTTACTCGCCATTTCCGACCACCAGTGGGCAATCATCCACTATTCCTGTGCGTTTGTTTGCGAACTTGGTCATGTTTCGTGATAACACGACTCGACAGAGGTTCATAAGAGTATTCGTTGAGAATCTTTAGAAATCGGCCCCATAAGCCGTATTCGTCCATTCTATAACCGAATATTCCGAATATAAGGTTGTATTTTGGGCAGATAGTCGGTCTGTTATTGGACAATCTCAATTGAACATAATGGACGATAATGTGGTATGTGACTCGAACGCGACTCACCGACGAGCGGCGAGCGCGCGCAAGTCGTCGAAGGAGTTCACGTTGTGAAACGCGTGCGTTCCCGCGTGAGCCTCCACTTCGCGGTCGTCGAGGACGGTGACGTCGAGCGCGGACATCACGGCCTGTAGGCGGTCGTCACCGGCTCGGATGGTGTCGGTACAGGCGACCACGCCGGCGCGACAGTGGATGACTGCGGGGAGCGGTTGCATCGTCTCAGAGACCCGTGGGACGACGCCGGCGCCGCCCTGCAGGCGGCCGAAGAGGTGCGAGATGAACCCGCTCGGGACGAGCGGCATGTCGCACGGGAGGACCGCCGCGTACTCGGCGCTCGTCGCCCGCAGCGCGGTTCGCAGGCCGAAGACCGGCCCCCGGTCGGGATGGGAGTCCTCCGCGAACCGGACGTCGAAGTCCAAGAGCGCGCCGGCGAGCGCGTCCCGCTGTTCGGCGCGGCAGTTGACGACGAGTTCGTCGACGACGGGGTCGAGCGAGGCGGCGACCCGGTGAATCATGGGCTGGCCGCCGACGGTGGCCGTCGCCTTGTCGATGCCGCCGAATCGAGTCGACCGACCGCCGGCGAGAATGATGCCCGCACGGCCGGTGTCGAGGTGAGGGTGCGACTCGTCGGCCATTCTCAGGCGGCGGCGCGTTCGAGTTCGCGGGGCCGTCCGCCGGCGGCGGCGAGCGCCATCAGTCGCTCACCTCGGCCGCGAGGAGGTCGGTTGACGCGGTCGCCTCGGGGTGTTCGAGGCGGACGGCGCACTGCTTGAAGTTCGGTTCGTTCGACTGCGGGTCGACCGCAGGGCTGGTAAGTCGATTAGTCATCGGATGGTGAATAGAGAGCCAGACAAGGCCCGGCGGGACGGCGTCGTCGGGGTCGAGCGTCGCCGGGACCGACGCCCGGCGGGAGACGACGGTGGTTCGGCGGTCGCCTCGGGTCGGCGACCGCGTCGCGGTGCGCGTCGATTGTGTCGGGGTGCGCGCGGGCGACCGGCTCGTCCGGCGTGTCGCTGCGCGTGCGGACCCCGGTGTTGTACCCGTCGGCCTCGCGGCCGGTCGTGAGCGTCAGCGGGTACGACTCGTCGGCGGGTTCGGGGAGCGACGATCCAGAGAGCGCGCTGAACTGCGCCTTCCCGGACGGGGTCGGGAACGACCACGTCGGGTCGTCCGACTCCCCGTCGGCGTCGTCGTAGTAGCGGTAGCCACCCTCGCTCGTCGGGTCCGGCGCGGGCCAGCGGACGGCGCGCTCGCCGTCGAGACGGGTGTACGAGAGCCCCGAGCAGTCGGCGTCCGTGCCCTCGGTGAGGGCGGCGAACTCGTCGAACACGTCGCTCGGCGAGACCGACGGTCTCGGAAGCAGTCCGGGCGCGACACGAGCGGCCACGTCGGCGATGATGTCGAGGTCCTGTCTGACGCCCGGCGGCGTCTCGGTGGCCGGACGGACCCGCGAGACCGTCCGCTCCATGTTCATCGTGGTCCCCTCGGATTCGCCCCACGTCGCCGCGGGGAGCACCACGTCGGCGAGTTCGACCGTCTCGGACCGGAAGGCGTCCTGCACGACGAGGAAAGAGTCTTCGAGGACCTCGCGGGCGGCCGTGGCGTCCGGGAACCCGGCGAGCGGGTTGGTCGCGACGGTCCAGACGACCGACGGCGACGACTCGAACATGCCGACCGGCCCGGGTCCGTTGTCGTCGGGGAGCCGGGAGACGGGCACGTTCCACGCCTCGGCGACGGTCCGGCGGTGGTCCGGGTGTTCGAACGGTCGGTGGCCGGGCCACGTCCCCTTCGAGGAGACGACGCGGGTGCCCATCGAGTTCGCCTGGCCGGTGAGAGAGAAGGGGCCGGAGCCGGGACCGAGGTTACCGGAGGCGAGACAGAGGTTCACGAGCGCGCCGGCAGTCGCGGTGCCGCGGACGCTCTGGTTGACGCCCATGCCCCAGTAGACGAGCGTGGGCGCGTCGAGGAGCGACGCCAGTTTCTCGACCTCGTCGAGGGTGACGCCGGCCTCCGACGCTGCCTCCTCGACCGGGGGAAGTTCGTCGACGACGCGGTCGAACCCCTCGGTGTGCTCCGCGACGAACGCCTCGTCCACGCGGTCGGTCTCGACGAGATGGCCGAGAACCGCCTGCGCCAGCGCGAGGTCGCCGCCGGGGTCGATGGCGACGTGGTCGTCGGCGACCCCCGCGGTCTTCGTCTCGACGGGGTCGACGACGACGAGGTCGCCGTCATCGGCCGACTGGCGAATCCACCGGAACATCACAGGGTGGGCGACGGCCGGGTTTGCCCCCCAAACGAGGTGGGTCTCCGCCTCGGGGATGTCGTCGTAGGTCGGCGGCGGCGCGTCGCTCCCGAAGGCGCGGTAGTAGGCTTTGACCGCGCTCGCCATGCAGAGCGTCGTGTTCGCGTCGTAGTTTCGGGTGCCGATACCGCCGCGGGCGAGCTTCCCGAGGGCGTAGGCGGCCTCGTTCGTCTGTTGGCCGCTCCCGAGGACGGCGACCTCGTCGGGGTCGTCGGCCATCGCGTCGGTGATGGCGTCGCCGACGCGCGCGAGCGCGTCAGACCACGAGGTCTGCCGGAGTTCCCCGTCTTCCCTGACGAGCGGCCGCGTGAGCCACGACCCGTCAGGGTCGGCCGATTCGCGGATGCCACGACCGCAGGCCAGCCCGTTGTTGACGGGGTGTGAAGGGTCCCCCCGAACCGCTTCCAGCCCGTACGAGGTGTCGGAGCCGAGGTGGACGTGTCCACAGCCCACGGCACAGCGCATGCAGGTCGTCGGGACTTGTTTCGCCACGCGATTCACCACCGGCTGTTCGTCGAGAATGTACCGCATTTGGGCAGGCATCTCGTACCATTCGTGAATATCATTTCACTATCTTGGCTCACAGTGGCGGAAGATAACCATAAAACCCTAATCGTTTAAGAAAGAATATTTTCCCCGAGTATTCTGAAGAAAGAGACAATATACAAGCGTATGAAAGGAATATAATCGCGTAATAAATCCATTTTCGGATATGTTTTTGAATTATTTTTCTGAAATTAACGTCGCACGACGGGATCGCGCCAAGTTCCTTGTCATCGGGGAAGTTCGGTCGCGCGCACCAGCGGCGGCGCTCCGACGCTCTTATGCGTCTCCCCGGGCAATTTCTGGGGGATGAGTGAACGGGCGCTCGAGGTTGTCGAGTTTCTGCTGACGGCCCACCTCTACACCGACGACCGAACGCTTGACGAAAACGACCTTCCCCCGCGGTATCGACGCGTCTTCTGGGCGGACGCCGAGGACGACGGCGACGAGGACGACTCGTCGATGGCCGGCATCGAGCGACCGCTCGTTGTGACCGAGTCCATCGCGCGGAAGGCGACCGGCGTGGAACACCCCTGGGACGCGATTTCCGACCTTATGTTCACCCAGCGCGAGGATTTCTCCGGCCGCCTCTCTCTGACGCAGCCCGAGATGGCGCTGGAGTGGTTCGTCAAACGAGCCGACTACGACCGGCTCGTGACGAATCCGACGGTCGCGAAGTCCGTCGAGGACCGAGACGACGTGGACGTGACCCACGCAGAGGCCAGAGAACAGACCCGGCCGATTCACGCCGACCGCGTGTGGATAGACAGCCTGCTGGACGAGTACTTCGACGACGAGGACGACGCCGAGATGCTCGACCTCGTGCAGGTCCGCGCGCCCGAGGAAATCGAGATGACCCTCGACGACCTCGTGCTCACGACGGACCAAGAAGGCGAGATTCACAAGCTGATGAAGGCCATCGAACACCGCGAGTACCTCGCGGACATCGGCCTCCGCGAAATCGGGAAAATCCTGTTCGTCGGCCCGCCGGGGACCGGCAAGACCACCGTCTCGCGGGCGCTCGCCCACGAGCTCGGCCTCCCGTTCGTGGAGGTGAAGCTCTCGATGATTACGAGCCAGTACCTCGGCGAGACGGCCAAGAACGTCGAAAAGACGTTCGAGGTCGCAAAGCGGCTGTCGCCGTGTATCCTCTTTATCGACGAGTTCGACTCGGTGGCGAAGACCCGCCGGTCGGACGAGCACGCGGCGCTCAAGCGCGCGGTCAACACGCTGCTCAAGAGCATCGACGACATCTCGCTGATTCGCGACGAGGTCATTCTCATCGGCGCGACCAACCACCCCGACCAGCTCGACTCGGCGGCGTGGCGGCGCTTCGACGAAATCGTCAACTTCCCCAAGCCGGACCGCGGGATGCGCGCCGACATCCTCCGGGTCATCACGAACCGGATGGACATCGACGAGTTCGACCCCTCGGCCATCGCCGACGTGACGGAGGGCCTGACCGGCTCCGACCTCCGACTCGTCCTCCGCGAGGCCGTCCTCGAAGCGCTCACCGAAGAGCGGATGGAACTCACGCAGGACGACCTGCTTGAGGCCGTCGCCGACTTCGAAGAGCGTGACAACCTGAAGAACCTCGACATGATGTCCGACTCGTCGGAACTCGTCGCGGGGTCGGGTTCGGACGACGGCCACGACCACAGTCACGACCACGACCACGCGGACGAACACGAAGGCGAGACACAGAAGGACGCCGGCGCGGCGCAGTAACTCCGTCTTTCTGACAAAATATTTACTAGTGGGTCGCAAACGACGAGCCGATGCCCTCCAGCAGACGCCGATTCGTTCGCACGATTGCGGCGGGCGGGGTTCTCACGGCGCTTTCCGGGTGTACGTCGGACCTCGAACCGTCCACCGCGACGCCCCTCCCCGAACCGGAGTCGAATCCTGCGCCCGCCTCTGGTGACCCGATTACAGTTTCGCGCGACTACCGAGACTCGTCGAAGTACGACTACTACCCAGAGACTGGGGAGATTCGGCGACGCACCGACTATCGCAAACACGTGAACGAGTCGGGGACGACGAAAGAGCCGGTGTACGAACGAGAACCGGCGTCGTCGTGGGTGACGCGAGTCGGCGGGACCGTCGCGGGAGTCGAAGCGATGACGACGGCGCGAGAGCGACTCGGCGTCGAGTCGTTAGCTGACATCAGCCGGGGGATTGGCTACGACGACGGGGAAGCGAGGCGCGTGATGCTCGCCTACGAGGTGTGGCCGAATCGGAGCGGTGAAGCACGAACGCCGTCCGTCGAATTCGAGGCGCTCGTCTCGGCGGTTCCGCGCACGATTACTGCGAACCTCCAGTTCGAAGCGACGACGCTCTCGGGGACGTTCCACCCCGTGGTCGAATTCCGGCAGATATACCGGTCCTGACTCGCCGCGGTCGGCCACGTTTATACCTCGCCGCCCCCGTGGTTGAGTCAATGCGCGTGACCCTCCTCGGGACCGGCGACACGACCGGCACGCCCACCGTCGGGTGCGACTGCGAGACCTGCCTCGCGGCCCGCGAGCGAGGCATCGAGCGGACGCGCTTTTCGGTCCACGTGCAAAACGAGCGGACCGGCGAGTCGCTCCTCGTGGACTTCAGCCCCGACTTCCGCCATCAGTTTCTCACGCAGGACGTGCCGCTTCCCGACGAGGCCTTAGTCACCCACATCCACTTCGACCATCTCGACGGCCTCGGGAACGTCTACCGACTCCTCGACGACCTCGCGGTCCACGCCGCCGACGAGGTCGACCCGGTCACGGGCGAGAGCGTCGCCGACGCGATTCGCTCGAAGTTCGACTACCTCGACCGCATCTCGGTCGAAGACCAGACGCCGTTCGAATCGTTCCGCGCCTGCGGCCTCGACGTGACGTTCGTGCCGGTCGTCCACCCGCCGCTGGTCTGTTACGGCGTCGCCATCGAGGACCCCGAGACGGGCGCGAAGCTCTCGCTGTCCGGCGACTCCACCTACGCCATCCCCGAGGCGTCTCGCGACGTGCTCCGGAACCCCGACCTGCTTCTCGCCGAGGCCATCGTCCCCGCGTCGGTCTGCGAGTACCACCCCATCGGCGGCGACGACTACGACGAAAACGGGGTCGCACGAACCTTCGGTACGAAGCACATGACCCGCGAGGGAGCCATCGCGCTCGGCGAGGAACTGAACGCCGACGAGACGCGCCTCGTCCACGTAGCGCACTACTACCCCGCCGACGAGGCGTTCGAGGAGCCGCTGGCGGTCGACGGCGAGGTGTACGACCTGTGAAGCTGCGAACTATTGCCGGAGACAGGGCGTTCAGGTATCTCATGGTCGCCGGCGTCGTCGCGGCCGCGGGCAACTTCGTCCTGACGTACGTCGATACGGGCCAGTTGGACGTCTTCGGCGTCGTCGTTCAGGTCGGTTTCGTCGCCGTCATCGGCGTCGCGCTCGTCACCTACTGGAACTACATGGAACAGCGGGCCGACGCGGAGTGAGGGTCGGGAGCGAACCCGGCAGTCCGGTGCGGTTTTGCGACCGGGGCGCGTCGAGACGGTCGTGACCGATATCCTCGCGGCGCTCCGATACAGCACGCCGATGGCAGTCGTCGCCGGCGTCGTCTGGTTCCTCGTCGCCTCGTGGTCCGGCGAGCCGAACTGGGTCGAGGGCGCGGTGTTCGTCGTCGGCTTCGGCGTCGTCGCCACGCTCGGTTGGGTCTACTCAGACGAGCGGAACGAGTAGGACTCGGCGGGAGGCTGGGCGAGTCAGAAGTACCGGTCGAGTCCCGACTGTCTGCGAACCGCGCCGGCCGGGTCGGCGACCCAGTCCGTCCGCGACTCGCGGAGGCCCTCGCGGTCCAGTTCGGGTGGGTCGGCCGCCTCGAACGCCGAGCAGTCGGCACCGCACTCGGAGCCGGGGTCGACCACGCGGTCGAAGTGGGCACAGACGGGGCGGCCGTCGGCGTCGACGCGGGCGTGGGCGCAGGCGGGGAGGTCGTAGGCGCGCCACCCTTTCCCGTAGGCTCGCTCGGCGAGTCGGAGGCGCGCGGTTCGCTTTTCCGCGGGCGAGACGAGCGCCACATCGGTGTGGAGCGAGTGGTACTCGACTGGTTCGACGCCGGTCGAACCGGGTGAGAGCGGTCGAGGGTCGCGGACCACCTCTCGGTCGCCGGTGTCGGGGTCGAAGCGCCAAACGCCGACTTCCTCGGGGATGCGGTTGAGGTGCGCGCCGGTGACGTAGCTCTCAGTCGTGAGAATCACCTCGTCGAAGACCGCGAGGCTCACGTCGAGGCGAAGCTGTCGGAGTAGGTCACCGGGACTGCCGAGGTCGGGCTTGTTCTCGATGCCGACGAGTCGGGCGAACCAGTCGTCTGGATAGCGGGCGGCGCGGCGGACGTACTCTCGGCTCCGGCGGCGCTCGGACTCGAAGAAGCCAACCTCGACGGCGCGGTCGGTGGCCCGCCGGGCGCGGCCGGGGTGGCAGTCGAAGCCGTCGCGCCAGAAGACGGCGCTTCCGGCCCCCACGTCGCTCTCGATGGCCGTTGCGGGTATCGCGCTGTCGGTGATGCAGGCGCGCTCGTCGAATCCCGGCCCCGGGACGACGGCGCATACGTCGATGATGCGACTCCCCGGCGAGGCGACCGACGCGCCGAGTTGGCGCGCAGGCAGCCAGTCTGTCGTCTGTTCGAGGTGGGCGCAAAGCGCCAGTTCGAAGGCGAACTCCGAGGGCGACGACACCGGAGCGGGCACGTGAGACGATCGGGGACGGAGCGGGAAAAAGGTCGCTCTCGGAGCCGCTGCCGAGTCGTGTCGGTGTTCTCGGATTTGATTTTCGGGGAGACACCTATTTGAAACAGAGCACGGCAGTACTGACCGATGAAGGGGGAAAACAACGCAACCCACAGTATCAGACGGAGGACGTACCTCGGTATCGCGGCCAGCGCGGGGCTCGCGAGCCTCGCCGGCTGTAGTTCCGGGACGACCGCGAGCGCCGCGAGGGCACCGCCGAAGGTTCCGAAGGGGGCGCTCAAAGCCGGCGGCTGGGAGTACATCGGGGGACACTCCCTCGACCCGGCGTTCGAGCGGTCGGTCGGCCCGGCGAGCGTCTCCGCGGCGTTCGAGACGCTCGTCTACGAGGACATGGACCTCTCCGAGACGCTGAAAGAGAAGACGCTCGGACAGGCCGAGGGGCAGTTCTCCCTGTTCTTCGCGACGCGCGTGACGCTCAATCCGAGCCTGTCGAACCTCCCGGGGACGGTCCGCGGGACGGTCGTCGACCTGGTCGAGAAGCACGCCCGGAAGCACTACGAGGGGCAGTTGCGGGACGTGGACGTGACCGACATCGAACAGACGGACACGCGGTCGACGACGGTCGACACCGGTGATTCGGCGCGCGTGACCGAGTACGGAGCCACGATTGCCTTCGACGAGATTACGTTCCCGTTCACCGACGAGAAAGAGTTCACCATCGAGAGCCAGGAGTTCGACGTGAGCGGGATGCTCGCCGTCTGGGAGCACGACGGGACGATTCTCGTCGCCGGCGGCGCACACCCCGGCGAGAACATCGAACTCAGCGTGACCAAGGAGCCGACCGAGGCCATCGAGGTCTCGGTCGACATCGACCTCGAACTCACGCCGGACGCCTACCGCGAGGAGCTTCGCTCGCTCGTCAAGGGCGTCGAATAACCGACGGATTCCGGAGTCGATAGCCGTTCGAGGGGGTACTCGAATCGGTCCGCGAACCGTCGTGCTGGGGGGCACGACGAACCATTTTTCGAGGCATCGCCGGGAGCGGGAGACGCCGCTGAATCGCCGCGCGCGGTGTGTGACCGCCCGACGTAGCCACAGCAGCCCCGGTCCGAGAACAGCACCTTTATCAGTCGTTCGGAGCCAAGTTCACGCAAGATTACTCTCAGGAGGTCAATGGTGACGAAAAACCCACAACAACCGGAGGTGAACATCGGACTCGTCGGTCACGTCGACCACGGAAAGACGACGCTCGTTCAAGCGTTGTCCGGCTCGTGGACGGACCAACACTCGGAGGAGATGAAGCGCGGAATCTCCATCCGACTGGGGTACGCCGACGCGACGTTCCGTCAGATTCCCGGCGTTGACGCGCCGGAGTGTTACACGGTCGAAGAGGAGACCGAAGACGGCGATGAGACGGACGTACTCCGCACCGTCTCGTTCGTCGACGCGCCCGGTCACGAGACGCTCATGGCGACCATGCTCTCTGGTGCCGCCATCATGGACGGCGCCATCCTGCTCGTGAGCGCGACCGAGGACGTGCCGCAGGCCCAGACGGCCGAGCACCTGATGGCGCTCGATATCATCGGCATCGAGAACATCGTCATCGCGCAGAACAAGGTCGACCTCGTCGACCGCGAGCGCGCCCTCGACAACTACGAACAGATCAAGGAGTTCGTGGAGGGAACGGTGGCCGAAGACGCGCCCATCGTCCCCATCAGCGCCCAGCAGGAGGTCAATCTCGACCTCCTCATCGAGGCCATCGAGGAGGAGATTCCGACGCCCGACCGCGACGAGACCGAAAACAGCCGGATGTTCGTCGCGCGCAGCTTCGACATCAACCGCCCGGGGACGACCTGGGACGGCCTCATGGGCGGTGTCATCGGCGGCAGCGTCGTCGCCGGTAAGCTCGAGGAGGGCGATGAACTCGAACTCCGCCCCGGCCGCGAAGTCGACGAGGAGGGCCAGACCGAATGGCGCTCCATCACGACCGAGGTCCGCTCGCTGCAGGCGGGCGGCAACATGGTCGATGAAGTCCGCCCTGGCGGCCTCTGCGGCGTCGGGACCGGTCTCGACCCGAGCTTCACGAAGGGCGACGCACTCGCAGGACAGGTCGCCGGCGAGCCCGGCACGCTCCCGCCGACGCGCGAGCAGTTCACCATGGACGTTGAACTGCTCGACCGCGTCGTCGGCGGCGAGGAAGACGAGGGTATCGACGAGATATCCACCGGCGAGCCCCTGATGCTCACCGTCGGCACCGCGACCACGGTCGGCGCGGTAACGAGTGCGCGAAGCGGCGAGGCGGAAGTCTCGCTCAAGCGCCCCGTCTGCGCCGCCGAAGGTTCGAAGATAGCCATCAACCGCCGCGTGGGCGCCCGCTGGCGGCTCATCGGTATCGGGACGCTCAAGTGACGTGACCGCCACCGTAGTCGTCATGGACACGAACGCGCTCATGATGCCGGTCGAACTCAACGTCCGCGTGTTCGACGAGCTCGACCGGCTGCTCGCGGCCGACGCGGACCTCGTGGTCCCAACTGCCGTCCTCGACGAGCTGGAGAAGCTCTCGGCGGGCGGCGGGACCGAAGGCGTCGCGGCGAGCGTGGGCGCGGACCTGGCGACCCGGTGCCGGGCGGTCGAAACCGAGGAATCGTACGCCGACGACGCGGTCGTCGAACTCGCCGAATCGGGCGAGGCCGACTACGTCGTCACGAACGACAAGCCCCTCCGTGACCGGGTGCTCGACTGCGGGATTCCCGTCGTCGGCATCCGGGGGCACGCCACGCTGGCAATCACGGAACCTTAACGAAACTATGTACAAACGGGTACGACTCAAAGATACAGTCGAAGTCCCACCCCGACACCTGGGCGACGTGACGCCCGAGCGGGTCAAGCGACTGTTGCAGGACAAGTTGGAAGGACGGATGGACGAGGACGTGGGGAGCGTCGTGAGCGTCGTGAACGTCAACGACATCGGCGAGGGCACCGTGCTGCCCAACCGCCCCGGCGTCTACTACGAGGCCGATTTCGACGCCATCACCTACGACCCCGACATGCAGGAGGTCGTCGACGGCATCGTGGTCGAAGTCGTCGAGTTCGGTGCCTTCGTCGGCATCGGACCGGTCGACGGGCTGCTGCACGTCTCGCAGATATCCGACGAATATCTCGCCTACGACGGCGAGAATCAACAGCTCGCGTCGACCGAGTCCAACCAGACGCTCGCCGTCGACGACGAGGTGCGCGCACGCATCGTCACGAAGAGCATCGACGAGCGCAACCCGCGCGACTCGAAGATCGGCCTCACGGCCAAACAGCCGGGGCTCGGCAAGCACGGCTGGCTCGAATCGAAGCGCCAGCAGAGCGAGGCCTCGGCGGAGGGTAACTGATGGCGAAGCCCCGTCTCGCCTGCCGCGAGTGCCACTTCGTCAACGATCCGGACAAACAGACGTGCGAGAACTGCGGGTCGAGCAGTCTCACCGAGGACTGGGCGGGTTACGTCGTCATCACCCACCCCGAAGACAGCGAAATCGCCACCGAGATGAACGTCACCGAACCCGGTGGCTACGCGCTGAAGGTCCGCTGAGCATGCTCACCCTGCCGACGGCGCTTCGCGCGGCGTTCAAAGAGCCGTTCGGCCCGGTGTACACCGAGGCCGACGACCTCCTCGCAGACGCATCCAGCGAGGACGCGGACGCGCCGCTCGTCGCCGTCGGCGACGTCGTCACCTTCCACCTCCGCCGCGCCGGTCGCCCGCCGGACGTGGCAGTCATCGACGGCAAGACGAAGCGCGAGGCCGTCGGCGAGGAGATTCGCCGCGCGGTCGAGACCGGCCGCCTCGTCGAGGTCGAAAACGAACCGGGAGCCGTCTCCGTCGACCTCGTGGCCGCGCTCGTGGCCGCGCTCGACGCCGACGAGCCGACGACGCTCCTCGTCGAGGGCGAAGAGGACCTCGCCACGCTCCCGGCGGTGCTCGCCGCGCCCGTCGGCTCGACCGTCGTCTACGGCCAGCCCGACGAGGGAATGGTCCGCGTGACCGTCACCGACGCGGCCAAGACCGAGATGCGGGACCTCCTCGCGCAGTTCGACGGCGACTTCGACGCCGTGGTCGCGCCCATCGACGCCTGAGACGCGGGCGCGCTCGTCCCTTCGAAATCCTTTTACTTGCTTCGGAGGGAATTACTGGTAACTGAACCATGGATATCGAAATCATCTCCGAGGAGGAGAACCCCATGTTGCACCGGACGGACGTTCGATTCGAGATCGTCCACGAGGAAGCGACGCCCTCTCGTCTGTCGGTCCGCGACTCGCTCGCGGCCAAACTGAACAAGGACTCCGACGAGGTCGTCGTCCACGAACTTGACACGAAGTTCGGCATGCGCAAGACCGCGGGCTACGCGAAGGTCTACGAGAGCCCCGAGTTCGCGCGCGACGTCGAGCAGGAGCACATGCTCGAGCGCAACAAGATCACCGACGCCGAAGTCGAAGCCGAAGAGGCGTAGTCCCGGCTTCGAACCGCCGTTTCTTCACACTCGATGCGCATTCTCGGAATCGAAGGTACAGCGTGGGCCGCGAGCGCCGCGGTTTTCGAGACCGACGACCCCGACGCGCTCCGCTCCGGAACCGGGCGGACGCCAGACCCCTCGGCCGACCACGTCTTCATCGAATCTGACCCGTACCAGCCCGACAGCGGCGGCATCCACCCGCGCGAGGCCGCAGAGCACATGGGGACCGCGATCCCCGAGGTCGTCGAGACCGCGCTCGCGCACGCCGCGGAGCGACACGACGGCGACGGCCCCGTCGTGGACGGCGTCGCTTTCTCCCGCGGCCCCGGTCTGGGGCCGTGTCTCCGCATCGTCGGCACCGCGGCCCGCTCGGTCGCCCAGACGCTCGACGTGCCGTTGCTCGGCGTCAACCACATGGTCGCGCACCTCGAAATCGGCCGTTATCAGTCCGGTTTCGACTCGCCGGTCTGTCTGAACGCCTCGGGCGCGAACGCCCACCTGCTGGGCTACCACAACGGCCGCTACCGCGTCCTCGGCGAGACGATGGACACCGGCGTCGGCAACGCCATCGACAAGTTCACCCGCCACGTCGGCTGGACCCACCCCGGCGGCCCGAAAGTCGAGGCGGCCGCGAAGGACGGCGACTACGTCGAACTGCCGTACGTCGTCAAGGGGATGGACTTCTCGTTTTCCGGCATCATGAGCGCCGCGAAGGACGAGGCGGACGCGGGCACGCCCGTGCCCGACATCTGCGCCGGCCTGCAGGAGACCATCTTCGCCATGCTCACCGAGGTAGCCGAGCGCGCCCTGTCGCTCACGGGGACGGACGAACTCGTCCTCGGGGGCGGCGTGGGCCAGAACGCCCGCCTGCGCGAGATGCTCGCGGAGATGTGCGACCAACGCGGCGCGAAGTTCCACGCGCCGGAACCGCGGTTCCTCCGCGACAACGCCGGCATGATAGCCGTGCTCGGCGCGCGCATGCTCGCCGCGGGCGACACGCTCGCGGTCGAGGAATCGACCGTAGACCCGAACTTCCGCCCCGACCAGGTCGACGTGACGTGGCGCGGCGCGGACGAGTCGGTCGCGCGCGCCTACACTGATGACGGCGCGATTCGCGGGGCCGAGGCGACCGTCGACATCGGCGCTGACGAGGTCGTCAAGCGGCGCGTTCCGAAGACGTACCGCCACCCGGAACTGGACGACAGACTCCGCCGTGAGCGGACGAAAGCCGAGTCGCGGCTGACGAGCGACGCCCGGCGCGCCGGCGTTCGGACGCCCGTCATTCGGGACGTAGATCCCGTCGAGGGCGTCATCACGTTCCAGCGGGTCGGCGACGCGGACCTCGCGGAGCGACTGGACTCCGAATCAGTCCGCGTCGTCGGCGAGTACCTTGCGCGCCTCCACGGGGCCGGTATCGTCCACGGTGACCCGACGACGCGGAACGTCCGCGTCGGGACCGGACCCGACGGCGACCCGCGCGTGTATCTCATCGACTTCGGCCTCGGCTTCCACACGGGCCATGTCGAGGACCACGCGATGGACCTCCACGTGTTCACCCAGAGCGTCGAGGGGACCGCTGACGACGCCGCCCCTCTCATCGACGCGCTCGAATCGGGCTACGAGGCCGTCGGCTCCGAGGAGGTCATCGCCCGGTTGCGAGAGGTCGAGTCACGCGGCCGGTACCGGTAGGTCGCCGCGGACTCCCCGTCGGAAGGCCAAAACGATTTATCCCGAGCCGGCGTATTTGTCTCACATGGCAGACAAACCGCAGCGCGGAACGCTTTTCGGCATCCCGTACAACTTCGAGCGCCCGAGCGCCGGCCGACTGCTCTCGTCGTACTGGCAGCCCGGCAAGGGCATGCTGGTCGAAAAGCCGTTCGGCATTGGCTACACGCTGAACCTCGCAAGCTGGCGGTCGTGGGTCGTTCTCCTCGTCGCCGGCGGCCTCCTCTGGAACGAGCGCCAGAAGGCAGAGGAGAAAGAAGACGAGGCCGAGGCCGACGAGGGCCCCGTCGAAGTCATCGTCGACTGAGGCGAAGCGACCGACACCGACGACTTTTCTACGTCCGCCCGCGGAGGGGCGGGCATGCTTCGATACGTCACCACGAACGCGGGGAAGGTCCGCGAGGCGCTCTCGTACCTCGACGACGACGTGACCCAACTCGACTTCGACTACACCGAGGTGCAGGCGTCCGAACTCGGTCCCATCGCGGCCCACGGCGCGCGCGAGGCCTACCGCTACGCCGACGAACCGGTGCTCGTGGACGACTCCGGTCTCTTCATCGACGGCTTCGAGGGCTTCCCCGGTCCGTACTCTTCGTACGTCCAAGACACCCTCGGCGTCGAGACGGTCTACCGGCTGGCCGCGGCCGAACTCGACGAGCCCCGGCGGGCCTCGTTCCGCTGCGTCCTCGCGTACTGTGACGGCGAACCCTTCGAGGCGAGTCCGGACCCGATAGACCGCGACGACCGGACCGTCGCGGCCGCCCACGGCGCGGAACAGGACGCGGAAGAGACGGAGGCGCTCCCGGTGAAGCTCTTTACGGGAAGCATCAACGGGCGCATCGTCCCGCCCCGCGGCGAGGACGGCTTCGGCTACGACCCCATCTTCGAACACGACGGCGCGACGTTCGCGGAGATGAGCACCGAGGAGAAAAACGGTATCTCCCACCGCGGGCGGGCGTTAGCGAAGTTCGCGACGTGGTACGCCGAACGTCAGTGAGGCGTACGTCGTCGGGCGCGAAGCGTCCGACGGAAGTTCGCCGAGCGGTAGCGAGGCGAATCTCGTCTATCCTGACTGAGGAGTTCAACAGAGCCGCCTGAGCGATAGCGAGCCGACCACCGCTACCAGCCGCTACGCTTACCCCGCCGGAGCGACCCCGAGACGCATGGACCCGAGCGACTTCTTCGAGGGCGGGACCGTGACCATCTCGGAGGCGACCTACGCGGTCGTCAAGGCCGAGCGGGGCGACCCGGACGCCTTCGCGACGATTCGAGACGACAAGGAGACGACGGTCGTCGTCGAAGAGGAACGCGTCGACGAGGCGACCGCCGTCGAGGTCGAATGGGGCTGGAAGCGACTCACCTTCGAGATGGTCCTACCGTTCGAACTCGTCGGCTTTCTGGCGCGGGTCGCGGGCGCGCTCGCCGAAGCGGACATCTCGGTGTTCGCGCTGTCGGCGTACTCGACCGACCACGTGCTCGTCCGGGAGGACGACGTGCCGGCGGCCGCAACGAAACTCGAATCACTCGGCTGTACCGTCGAGCGCGCCGGGACCACCGACGACGGGAACTAACGTCGAAACTAGTTCGCGAGCAAACAGGTTGATACGTTCGGCGGGAACAGACTAGCCGTGATGCCCCCCGACTGCGATAAACGCCCTCCACTCGTCACCAGCCCCTCCAGCGGTACCGACCGCACGCGGTCCGCCAGATTGACAGCCGACCCCGGTTCCGTCACTCCCCACAATCGCGGGGGTTCACACTCAGGGACCGCGGGCGCGTACGAGAACGCATGAACCGAGCGAGCGTCGTCGCCGCCGGCGCGGCGAGCGGCTACGGCATCGCCGTCTTCGCCGCCATCGCGGTGTTCTTCGGCGACGCCTCGCAGGGACTCGGTGTGGCCGTCGGCTTCGGTCTCGTGACCGTCTCGCCATCTTCGCGATGGCTCGAATCGTCAACGGCGACTGACCCGACGAGTGGTCGGGGGTCGGGGCGGCGGCCGGCGGCTACGCCCGCGGGTCGCGGTCCGGGCCGGGGTACGACCCGCCTTCGACTTCGACGTAGAGGCTCTCCGGCGCGAACAGCGACGCGAACGCCTTCGGGTGGCGGATGCTGACCGGGAAGCGGCCGCCGAGCGCCGCGCCCGCCTGCGCAGAACTGAGTCGGTCGTCGAACGTGAGGAGATGCATCGCGCCGCCGCGGTAGGCCGACGCCAGCGCGGGGTTATCGCCGTCCGGGTGGGAGACGAGTTCGACCCACGAGTCGACCTTCTCGCGCCAGTCGGCCGCGAGGTCGGCGTCCGCGAGCGAGGCGACGACTGACTCGGCGTCGTCGAGGAGCGGGTCGCTGGCGACGAGCGTCGTCCACGAGTGCCGGCGGAGGTGGTCGAGCGCCGCCCTGGACGGACCATCGACGAGAAGGTCGGCCGCGAGCACGTCGGCGTCAGCGACGACCGCGCGGGCGAGGGGTCCGTCTCAGGCATCGTCGCCTCGGCGGGCGCGGAGCGCCTCGGTGATGTCGACTTCGGTCGTCTCGTAGGCGGCGGCGCGAGCGAAAAGCGACTCCCAACTCATGTCCGCTACCACGAGACGGGTCGAAAAGAATCCGACGCAACCGGTTTCGGACTCGAACAGTTACAATTCCTCGATATTGAAATTGTTTGTGATTACATTGAGTGGGAAACAGTTAATTCGCATTCGCCGAACCACAATGCATGGCGATAGAGCGACGGCGTTTCTTACAGGCGGCCGGTGTTGGCACGGTTCTCGGACTAAGCGGATGCACGGGGAACGCGAATCCCCCGCAGGCGAACAACGGGACTACGGAGGACTCTGGCGGGAGCCAAGGCGGGAACGGCGCGACCCAAGAGCTGACGCTGGCGACGACGACGAGCACGTACGACACGGGCCTGCTCGACGCCCTGAACCCGGTGTTCGAAGAGAAGTTCAACGCTCGGGTGAAGACCATCTCACAGGGGACCGGCGCGGCCATCGAGACGGCGCGGAACGGCGACGCGGACGTGATTCTCGTCCACGCCCGCGGCGCGGAAGACGAGTTCCTGCAAGACGGTTACGGCGTCAACCGCCGGGACGTGATGTTCAACGACTTCGTCGTCGTCGGGCCGGCGGACGACCCCGCGGGCATCTCGGGGATGGAGAGCGCGGCCGACGCGTTCGCGACCATCGCGGACGCCGAGGCGACGTTCGTCTCCCGCGGCGACGATTCGGGGACGAACAAGAAGGAACTGCTCATCTGGGAGGCCGCCGGCGTCGAGCCGTCGGGGACGTGGTACCGCGAAATCGGCAAGGGCATGGGCGACACGCTCGTGCAGGCCGACCAGTCGGGCGCGTACACGCTCTCCGACCGCGGGACGTTCCTCGCGACGCAGGACAACATCGACCTCGAAATCCAGGTCCAGGGCCCGCTCAAGGGCGGCCCGACCATCCTGAAGAACCCCTACGGCGTCATCCCGGTGAACCCAGCGAAGTACCCCGACGTGAACTACTCGCTGGCGATGGCCTACGCCGGCTTCCTCACGAGCCCCGAGGGACAGGAGATAATCAGCAACTACACGGCTAACGGGTCGCAGTTGTTCTTCCCCAACGCGCTCTCGGAGGGGCCGCAGTTCGGCCAGTACGTCCCCGAGAACTACGACGGCGGGGAGAACGCCTCGTCGTCGGCGTCGGTCTCCGACGCGCAGTTCGAGTCGTGGGTGGCACAGCACGTCCCCGAGGACTTTTAGTCCGGTCGGACCCCACCACCGACCGTGTTCGGCCTCGGCGACCTGAACCTCACCTACCTCGTCAGCATCACGGCCGTCTCGCTGTACGTGAGCACCGCGGCGGTCGCGCTGAGCGCCGCGCTCGGCCTTCCAATCTCGCTGGCGGTCGGGTTCCGCGACTTCTACGGGAAGTCGGTCGTCACCTCCGTCATCTCGACGGGGATGGGCTTTCCGAGCGTCGTCGTCGGGCTCGTCGTCCTCTTGGCACTGTCCCGCTCGGGACCGCTCGGGACGTTCGACCTGCTGTTTACGCCCGAGGCGATGATTCTCTCGCAGACCATCCTCGCGCTCCCCGTCCTCGTGAGCGTCTCGCTTTCGGCCGTCCAGTCGGTTCCACAGGATCTCAGAGACGCCGCGTTCGCCGCCGGCGGCACCTCGACCGACGTCGCCCTGCTGGTCGTCCGCGAGGCGCGCTACGGCATCGTCACGGCGCTTCTGGCGGCCTACGGCCGCGCCATCAGCGAGGTCGGATCCGTGCTCATCGTCGGTGGCAACATCGTCTTCTCTGACAGCACGTCGTTCACCCGGACGCTCACGACGGCCATCACCGTCGAGGCGCGGAAGGGGAACATCGAGACGGGCATCGCGCTCGGCGCCATCCTGCTCGCGCTCGTCCTCGGTGTGAACGCCCTCGGCGCGCGCTTCCGCGACCGCACCCCCGGCCGGAACGGGAGGGGACGATGACAACCGAGCGACCCGGGGCCGGCGACACCGGTGCCAGCGAGTCCGACGAGTCCGCCGCGCCCGACCCGGCGTCGAACGGGACGGGGCGCGGCAGGACCCGACTCGCGGCTCACGACCTCGGCCACGGCTTCGGCAACGGCGCGGTGCTGGAAGACATTTCGCTGGCCGTCGAACCGGGCGAGATTCTCGCCGTCGTCGGTCCATCGGGGACGGGCAAGACGACGCTCTTCCGACTGCTCGCCATGTTCGAGCGACCGGACGAGGGAACGGTCGAAGTCGGCGACGACGACGTGTGGGCGCTCCCCGAAGCGCGCCGACTGGCGGTCAGACGCCGGGTCGGGATGGCGTTCCAGACGCGGAGCCTTTTCTCGACGACGGTCGAAGAGAACGTCTCCTACGGGCTCCGGGTCCGCCGGCCGTGGTCGGCTCGCGTCCGCGAGGCGGTCGAGGGGCTGTTCGGCCGCGAGGAGCCGTCGGAGACGGTCGAGGATGCGCTTCGGACAGTCGGGATGTTCGACAAGGTCGACCGCGACGCCAGCTCGCTGTCGGCGGGCGAGGCCCAGCGCGTCGCCATCGCGCGGGCGCTCGCACCCGACCCCGACGTGTTACTGCTGGACGAACCGACCTCGAACCTCGACCCGCGGAACACCGCCGCCATCGAGTCGGCGATGCGGGCGGCGCGGGACCGGGGCATCGCCGTCGCGCTCGCGACTCACGACATGCAGCAGGCCCGACGGGTGTCGGACCGGACGGCCGTCATCCTCGACGGGACGTGCATCGAGTCGGGACCGACCGCGAGGGTGTTCGAGTCGCCGAACGACGACCGCGTCCGCCGGTTCGTCGAGGGGAAACTCGTCTACTGAGCGCGGGAGACGAACGGCACTCTCGGCGGTGGTATAACAGCAGATATTGCACGTAGATAGCGTGTGACCCCTGTCTGACGCAGATTTAAGGTCCCCCGTACGTACCCGGTGATAGGGCGCGCACTCGGCCTCAGTTCCCATCCTCCCACCGGCGCGCCCGGCACGAAAACCACCACCACCATCGTCGTTCTGGTTTCCCCCGGTACGACAACGCGGCGCCGCCACCACGGCGCTGTTTTCCGAGGCAGACCGCACCGCAGAGAGACATCTCGGCGCGACAGGCGTCAGCACAAGTGGCACTGGTACGAGCGGTGGCGACGCGAAGAGAAGAGCGTCGGTTCGGGGACAGGAGTCAGCCGAGCAGTTTCGACCGGACCTGCTCCAACGCGTTTCGCTCCGTGAGGAGCGCGAGCTGGTCGCCGGGTTCGACGACGATCCCCGGCAGCGGAATCGTCATCGGCTCGCGCTCCCGGCCGTGGGCGTAGACGCGACCGTCCGCGCCGAGGTCGATGTTGGCCACATGTTCGCCGACGATAGGCGCGCCGTCGGGAACGGTTACCGTCGTCAGTCGGAGTTGGTCGGTGAGGTCGCCGATGGCGTTGAAGTCGCCGCCGAGGAGCGCCGTCTTCGCGCCGGCCGCGCCGAGGCGTTCGGGGTAGATAATCTCGTCCACGTCGTCAGCGTAGCGCTCGTAAATCTCCTGACGGTAGTCCTCGCTGATGCGCATGACCGTCCGGCAGTCGTACTCCTTTCCGAGCATGCAGGCCGCGAAGTTGATGTTCGGGTCGCCGGTCAGCCCGCCGACGGCGTCCGCGCCCTCGACGCCCGCTTCCCGCAGGACGCTTTCGGTTCCGCCGTCGCCGAGAACCGCCTCGAATCCCTCGTCGCGGGCGCGGTCGACCTTCTTGTCGTTGTTGTCGACGACTGTCACGTCGTGGCCTTCCTCCCGGAGCACGCGGGCGGTCCGCGAGCCCACACGGCCGTAGCCAACGATAACGAATTTCATGGTAGTAGTATGCACACCAGGTGGCTAAAAGATGGCCCCCGTCAGGGTCGAGTCCGTTCGAGTCGCTCCGTGACCGAATCGATGGTGTCCGCGAGTGATGGCGTCCCGAAGAGGGCGACGAGCACCGCGCCGACCGTGTCGAAGACGAGGTCGACGATGGTGTCACCGAGTCCGTACTGAACGAGGACGGCCTCCGAGCCGACGGCGTCGGCGGCGAGGCGCGCGCCGAACTCCAGTACCTCCCAGAACACGCCGGCCGCGAGCGTGAAAAGCAGGATGTAGACGAACATGAATCGGTCGGGGAGGTAGACGGTTTCGGTGTACTCGTCGACGGCCCGCGCGGTGACGTAGCCGACCGCCGCGACGACCGTCGCCGAGAGCGTGTGGGTGACGTGGTCCCACCAATCGATGGAGTGGTACGGACCGAGCATGCCGATTGCGTGGAGCAACACCGCCAGCGCTAGCCAGAGGCCGAGAAGGGGATGGAGCCGAATCTGCCAGTCCCGGCGGAGCACCGCGGGGAGGAACGTCACCGCCAGCGCGAGCACCGCGTTGACGACGACGCTCAGGTTCCGCGTGTAGAGACCGACGAGAAAGATACACACGATGATAGCCTGAATCGCCCGCCCCGCGAGTCGCTCGATTCGACTGGGGACCATTGCGGTGTGATACGGCCTGAGCGCCCTAAATTCGACCGTGATGCTAGCTAGCACGACCACCGACATCGTTTTTCCTCCAGATTGCATACGCCCCACCGATGATGGCCACCACTCACGCCCTCGCGGGTGTCGTCCTCGGCACCGCCGTGTGGGCGCTGGTCCCCGAGGCCGGGATGCTCCCGGTGCTCGCGGCCGCACTCGGCGGCCTGTTCCCCGACTTCGACCTGTACGCGGGCCACCGGAAGACCCTCCACTTCCCCGTGTACTTCAGCGCGCTCGCCGTGCCCGCAGTAGCGGTCGCCGCGCTGAACCCGACGACTACGACGCTCGCCGTCGCGCTGTTCCTCGCGGCGGCCGCGCTCCACTCCGCGTCCGACGTGCTCGGCGGCGGCCTCGAACTCAAGCCGTGGCTCGGCACCTCCGAGCGCGCCGTCTACGACCACTGGAACGGCCGGTGGCTCGCCCCGAAGCGCCTGATTCGCTACGACGGCGCGCCCGAGGACCTCGCGCTGACGCTCGCCTTTGCCGTCCCGCCGGTCCTCGCCTTCGACGGCCTCGCGGAGACGCTCGTCATCGCCGCGGTCGCCGTCTCCGGCGTCTACGTCCTGCTCCGGAAACCGATGGTCGCCATCGCGGAGACCGCCGTCGCGGCGATACCCGACCACGTCGTCGACTACGTGCCGGAGCGGTTCGTCCGCGACCTCCGGTAAGCCCCCGTTTTTTCGACTCCCGCGACTCCGCTCGGAGCCGCGACTCTCCACCCTGGCCGAGAGCGGTGTCTGCCGAGCACCCGACACGACTTCTCCGGCCAGCGCTCCGAACCACGCATCGGTCAATATCGGGTGAGAGAGCGTCAGAAACACCGGTACGTTCGGAATCCGAACATAGCGTCTTATGCTAGCACTCGACGTAGTATTAGTCACTGTCGGGCGCGACGCGGTGGACTCCGCCCGACGACAGGTGTACCATGACACAAACAACACTCACGACACGGGATGGAGCGACGACAACGTTGTCCGACGAGGACATCGACGCGTTCGCCCAGCAACTCCGTGGTTCGGTGCTCGCCCCCGAAGACGAGGGGTTCGAGGACGCGACGCGGCTCTGGAACGGATTAGTCGAGAAATCACCGGCGCTCGTCGTCCAACCGACGGGCACCGCGGACGTCGTCGCGGCCGTCGACTTCGCCCGCGAACGCAACCTACTCGTGTCGGTCCGGGGCGGCGGCCACAACATCGCCGGCACCGCCATCGCCGACGGCGGGTTGACCATCGACATGTCCCGACTTCGCGGCGTCGTCGTCGACCCCGAGGCGCGAACCGCGACGGCGCAGCCCGGCTGTCTCCTCGGCGACATCGACCGCGAGACGCAGCTCCACGGCCTCGCAACGCCCCTCGGGTTCGTCTCCGAGACGGGTATCGCCGGGCTGACGCTCGGCGGCGGGTTCGGCTACCTGACCCGCCGGTTCGGCTGGACCGTCGATAACCTCGACTCGGTCGAAATCGTCACCGCCGAGGGTGCGGTTCTCCGAGCCAGCCGCGACAGACACCCCGACCTGTTCTGGGCGGTTCGGGGCGCGGGGGCGAACCTCGGCGTCGTCACGTCGTTCACGTATCGTCTCCACGAGGTCGGCCCGACGGTCTACGGCGGGCTCATCGCCTGGCCGTTCGACCGCGCCGACGAGGTGACAGCGGCCTATCAGCGCCTCACGGCCGAGGCTCCTCGAGAGCTGACGGTCTTCCTGCTGCTCCGCCGGGCACCGGCAGCCCCGTTCGTCCCACCCGAGTGGCACGGAAAGCACATCTGCGCGATGGCCGTCTGTTACTCCGGCGACCCGGCGGACGCGGACGAGGCGCTCGCACCCATTCGCGCGCTCGGAGAGCCGATTATCGACCTACTCAAAGCGCAGCCGTACACCCAGATTCAGTCGTATCTCGACGCGACGCAACCGAAAGGCAACCACTACTACTGGAAGACGGAGTTCGCGTCAGAGTTGAGCGACGACCTGATATCGACGATGGAGAGACTGACGCTCGACTGCCCGATTCCGGGCGCACAGGTGGTGATGGCGCACATCGGCGGCGCGCTCAACGACCGTGACGCCGACGACGGGGTCGTCGGCAACCGGGACGCTACGTTCGTCATCGGTGCCGCGGGCATGTGGGAGCCGGACGAAGTCGAAGGTGCGGCCTTCAGACAGTGGGTCCGCGACGCGTGGACGGAGTTCAGAACCTACTCGACCGGTGGGAACTACATCAACTTCCAGACGATGGACGAAGACGAAGCCCGCGTCCAAGCGACGTACGGAGCCAACTTCGACCGTCTCCGCGAGGTCAAGGCGCGCTACGACCCGGAGAACGTGTTCCGCTCGAACCGGAACGTCAGACCGAGTATACCCGGCGAGGACGCGGCCGGCGATGCAGCCGGTCGCTCCGAACACGCGTGAACGAACCGGGAAGAACCGGCTCTGCGGCTGATATTTTCGAACGGTAACTCGGCGAGCGAGTCCGAATTCCTGACCGAACGCGCTGTCCGTGCCTCTTGGGCGAACGGCGGTCGGTCCCCCCGACCGTCTCCCGTGATTTCCACCGGAACCCACCAAGCGTATACCGTACTGGACTCACGTACGCCGTATGCTTTCGCACCTCATGCTCGTCCTCGCGTCGGTGGTGGCGGCGGCTGGACTGCTCGGCGGGCTCTCGACCGGAGACGACCCCGACGAGTACGACTACGTCGTCGCCAAGGACGGGACCGGCGACTACGAGACGATTCAGGCCGCCATCGACGGCGCGAAGTCGTTCCCGCCGGACCGCATCCGCATCCTCGTCCGAGAGGGCGTGTACGACGAGAAGGTCGAAGTCCACGCGTGGAACCCCGACATCACTCTCGTCGGCGAGAGCGCCGAAGAGACGGTCATCACCCACGACGACCACTTCGAGAAAATCGACCGCGGGCGCAACAGCACCTTCTTCACTTACACGCTGAAGGTCCGCGGCAACGACTTCCGCGCCCGAAACCTGACCGTCGAGAACAGCGCCGGTCCGGTCGGACAGGCCGTCGCCCTCCACGTCGACGCCGACCGGGCGAGTTTCGAGAACTGTCGCTTCCTCGGCCACCAGGACACCGTCTACGTCGCCGGCGAGGGGGCGCGCCAGTACTTCTCGGAGTGCTACGTCGAGGGGACGACCGACTTCGTCTTCGGCGGCGCGACCGCCGTCTTCGAGGACTGCCGCGTCCACTCGAAAGCCGACTCGTACGTGACTGCGGCCTCCACGCCGGAGAGCGAGCCCTTCGGCTTCGTCTTTCTCGACTGTGAACTGACCGCCGACGCCGACGTGTCCGAGGTGTATCTCGGCCGGCCGTGGCGGAACCACGCCCGGACCGCGTTTGTTCGCACGTGGCTGGACTCGCACGTGCTCCCCGCCGGTTGGCACAACTGGTCGCGCCCGGAAGCCGAGGCGACGGTCGAATACGCGGAGTACGACAGCCGAGGACCGGGAGCGAGTGGTGAGCGAGTCTCGTGGGCGAACGTGTTGACCGAAGACGAGGTGGGGCGGTATTCGACGGCGAACGTGTTGGGTTCGGAGGGTGATGAAGCGTGGTGGGACTGGGAGGAGTGAAAGTGCGAGTGGGAGGGTTCAGTCTCGCACGGAATCCGACAACCGTTCGGCGACGAGACGCCTCGCTCGACGGTTGGATTTCGAGAAGAGCCTAGGCCGGGATTTGAACCCGGGGTCTCGTCCTTACCAAGGACGCGCTTTACCGCTAAGCTACCCAGGCGCTCGATGGGTCAATATACCCATTGATGCGCTTTCTGCATCCGGTTTTACTACAGGGCTGTATAAGAATGTGATGAAACGCTTCGGGGGTGTCTCAAGGTAACATACGAGAAGGGTAACGACTGGAGGCCGCTCAATGTGTTGAAAAATATCTTGATGCCAGTTATGGAATTACCCTAACTTCTACCTGAAACTCTGTTCCATCAATTGTCCGTGGGCCAGTCAAATCTTTTTCAAAATTAGAACGGTCGGTGATTTCTGAGTCACCATCCCACACAACAGCTATCATCCGACTGCAGTCCGTATGTTTATGATAGCTCTCAATGTCTATTTTCAGTTCATCTGGAATGTCTTTAGCATGAGAACTATCTCGCACATACTTTGCCTCAATAACGGTAGATATCTCTGGAACTACGAAGTCAATTCTCTTTGAGGTCGTAGCGTGTTTTGGTGTGTATTCTTCCGGACGCGAGTCCGGGAATATAGGTTTCATTATTGCATAAAGTAAGTCTTGAACGTCTTGCTCACAAGTCATCTCAAAGTCAGGTCTATCTGCATCACGGTCGTTAAGTATCGAAACCGATTCAGAGAATCCTTCGACTATTTCGGATAAGAGGAATCTTCTATCACCTGTGTACGACTGTTGGAGGAACTCATACCGGTCGGGTTTCCCACCACATACGAGGGATTCAAGTTCTCCACCGTAGAACGCGGCTGGACAAAATGTCGTTTCAGGCTGTCCTATGTCTTTTGTCCATTCGTTGTACTCTCTGACTCTCGCTTTAACACTCTCATCAGATAGCTCATCTAATGCTTCCTCAGGGGGGTTGCCTTGACTCCGGTATCTAAGGAAGTCGTCATATGCATCCAACGCATCAACAAATCTCACGATTTCATCGGGACGGAATTGAATCCTACAAAAACCAAATTCATCTATCTCCTCACGCCAGAGCTGAGCGTAGATACAACCTTGCTTTTCCAAATCCCGAAGGTCTTGTATGAATTCTCGATTGAGGTAATTGAACTGCCTCCCAAAAAGTTCAGCCATGGAGTAAGTTTAGCATGGCATATGAAAAATGTGTGTTTTATTAGAAAGTAATTCAGTAAACAATGCTACTTAGTTCACCAAATCTGTTCCACCGCCGTTGACCGCATTTCGGTGTCCGAGTGAAGGTATTTCATCGTCGTCGTCACGCTCTTGTGGCGAAGTTGCTCCTTCGCATGATGTGGGCCGACGTGGTTCGCCCAATGAGTCGCCACACCGTGACGAATCGAGTACCAAGTAATCTCCTTATGTTCTGGAATCGGCACATTCCCCTCCTCAATGAGTCGAGTCAGTAGGTAATTACACGACTTCGAACTGTACGGAGTCGCCTTCTTTGTCAACCACAACTCGTCGCGGTCTTGGTACTTGTCGTAGGTTGCACGCTCATTGAGCCAGCGACGAAGCACCTTGACGGTTCGATTCTTCAGCGTGCAGTTCCAGTGAGCCTCGTTCTTCGTCGACTCATCCTTCGGGATGTTCAACTCGTGGGCTTCCAGATTCACCCAATCAACGGTGGCTCGCCCCACCTCAATGGGTCGAAGCCCTGTATCGAGCGTTACGGCGAGAAGCGAGGGAACCTTCCACGAGTTCGCGGCCTTGAACTCTTCAGGTCCAATCTCGTCCTTGGGAACTCCGTCACGTCGGGCGAGGTACGTCTTGATTCGGTCACGCTCCTCGGGCGTCATCGAGGAACTGTGGTAACTCTTGACCGTGCCGTAGTCGAGCGCGGCTTTGTAGAGTGCCTTGAACGCACGTCGATGTAGGTAGTCACGCTCGTCACCATTCGCTTGGCTCAACTCTACGTCTGGATTCCAGTCGTAGTTCGTCCCGTGGACGTGGTTGTGGAACTTGAAGTACCGTTTGATGACCTTGAGATGGTGGAGAACGCTGGAATCAATCATCCCGTCGGACATATTCAGGAGATGAATGAAGCGGTCTGCCTTCTCAGGGGTGAGGTCAGTCGTGTATTTTTGCTCGTAGTCCCATAGCCACCGGAAGACTGTCTCAAGTTTGTAGTGGGTGGATTGGAGCGTACTCTCTGCCAGTCCTTCTCCCTTCTCAGGGTTCTTCCCGTAGTTGGCGAGCCACGTCAGGACTTCCTCTTTGAAGTCGTAGTAGTCGCCAATCATGTTGACACCGAAGTTCTCCAAGTCCTCCTTGGAACGCTTGCTCACGAGAGGGAACGAGAACTCAATGGACTTGCGAGCCGGTGGAAGAGTCGGTGTTTCCTCAACACTCGATGCAGGGATATTGTCGAGTGGGTCGTCTCGATTCATACCCACACCTCAGCACGAGAGATGTGTGTCGTAGTCAGAATGCTAATCGCTATACAGCGGCCTGTTTGTGTTGTAGCGTAATCGTACACTTGAACGCACCTTATTTCTCTTGTTGAGAAGGCGCAAAAACGAGCGAAAGGGCCTGTAGCCGTCGGTTTCAAACCTCGTGGTCTGAAAACGCTCCTCGTCCTTACCAAGGACGCGCTTTACCGCTAAGCTACCCAGGCAGGCATTCCTTGGTTGTCCGGGTTACTCTTTAGGGGTTTCGATTCGAATCGCCCCGGTACCGTGGTAGCGTATGTCGATTAGCGGTCCGCGGCGGAGGTGACCGCGTCGTCTCCGCCGCCGCCTCGGTAGAGGGCCGCGATGCGCTCGACGGTCCCCTCGGAGACGGTCTCGTCGGCCGGGGGGAAGTCGCCGTCGTGGGTGTCGGCCAGCCCGGCGGCGTACTCCACGAGGGCGGTCGGCGGGGCCGAGCCGACGGCCGTGGTGCCGGCGACGACGGCGAGCGTGCAGATGTTCACTTCGAGTTCGCCGTCGAGGTCCGGGCGTGCCGCCTCGTCTGCCGAGCGGCGGCGAGTCTGGTCGCGGCCGAAGGCGCGGACCGTCTCGACGGCGTGGTTGGCGGCCTCGGTTCGGGCGAGGAGGTAGAAGCCGCGCGAGACGAGCACGTCCGCCGCGAGGATGTCGAGGTCGGCGTCGGTGTCCTCCTCGGGGCTATCGAGATGCGTCCACGGCTCGTCGTGGGCGAGCGACCGGGTGAGCCGGAGGCCCTCGTAGATGAGTTGCACTCCGGCCGCGCGGGAGGCCAGCCCGTTCAGGTCGACCTTCGGTTCGACGGCCCGCGCGCTCACGAACGTGAGCACTGCCGGCGTCAGGGAGGCGGCGTCGAGGCGTTCGTCCAGCGCCGCGCAGAGGGCCTCGGGCTCGATGTCGGAGAGGGCCTCGCGCGCGGCCTCGCGGGCTCGCACGGCGTCGTCCATCGGCCGAGACTTACGGTTGGGAGGGCAAAGACCTTTGGAAAACCACGGCACAACGGGCGTATGATACGGACGACGGACGACGGCGACCTCCGGGTCGTGACCATCGACCGCCCGGCACGACGGAACGCGCTCAGACCGACTGACCTCGACGCCCTCGAAGCCGCGGTCATCGATGCCGACGCGCCGGTGGTCCTCCTCCGGGGGAGCGGCCCGGCGTTCTGCGCCGGCGCGGACCTCGACAGCGTCGCCGACCTCGACGACCCGGAAGCGTTCGCGAAACACGGCCAACGCGTCGCCGACGCAATCGAAACGGCCGAGTCGGTCGTCGTCGCCGGCATCGACGG
>NZ_JAMYJY010000219.1:0-919 GCF_024136985.1 Haloferax sp. AB510 | reverse complement strand
CGAACCCGGTCGCCGCGGCCGCGGCCAACGGCGCCCGTGACGAGCGCGACCGCGCCGAACCCGACCGAACCGACGACGAACGCCTCGACCTGATGGAGCGTCTTGCGGTGGACGCCGACGACCATATCAAGGTCGGGGAAGACACCGCCGACGAGCGCCGCCATGACGACGAGCGGCGCGGCCGCCGGAGCGACGAACACGACGGCGGCGGCGAGCGCGAGGCTCATCGCCACGTGTGTCGGGGCCATCACGGGGCGAACACCCCCCACGCCGGTCGGCGTCGTCGAGTCGTCATCGCTTCGCCTACTCGGCGACCGAGACGTATGAGTTTCGTGGTTGAACCGAACGTCCGCGGGCGCGGTCGTCCTCGCGGACGCCGCACCTCAGATGCCGAACCACTCGGGCATCCGCTTTCTGAACCCCGTGTAGAACAGCGCGATGGCCACGCCGACCGCGACGGCGACCCGGACGCCACCGGAGAAGACGAGGAAGCCGGGGACGGCGAACAGGAGCGTCAGCGCGAGGTCTTCGGGCGCGCCGTCGTAGCGGACGAGATAGCGGGGCCGGAGCCACCGGCGCGCCGGGTGGACGTACACCGCGCGGTCGGAGGTGCGGTCCCACGGCCGGAGTTCATCGCCCGCGCCGAGCCAGTCGGACGCAGAGTGAAGCCCCGCCGAGAGGAAGAAAAAGGCGACCCCGACGCTGAGCGCCGACGGCGAGACGACGGCGACAGCGCCGAAAACGGCGGCCGCGACGCTGTAGTAGACGGGGTAGTGCAGCGTCTTGCGGTGGACGCCGACGAAGAGGTCCACGTCGGGGAAGACGCCGCCGACGAGCGCGCCGACGGCCGCCGCGGTCGCGAGTTCGGGAGCGACCCAGACCAGCGGCGCGGCGAGGGTCAGCCCCACGGCCGCGTGGG
>NZ_JAMYJY010000218.1:0-990 GCF_024136985.1 Haloferax sp. AB510 | reverse complement strand
CGCCGCGGACGTCGCGAGACGACGGAACGAGTCGACACTCGGCGAGCGTCGCGGCGCGACGTGGAACACGTCGTAGCCGCGGTCGCGGGCCGCCGCCGCGACGTCCGACTGGAGGTCGTCGCAGGTGCAGACGGCGTCGGCGTCGAGTTCGTCGACCCGGTCGAAGTCGGGGTTCAGCCAGCCGCCGACGACCGGCTTGTCGGTCGGCGAGTGAACGGTCGCCCCGACGACGTGAGCGTCGAGACCGGCGGCATCGAGGATAGCCGTCGCGCTCGGCGCGAGCGAGACGACGCGGGGGTGGGCGGCCATGCGTAGTCGTGGTAACGCCCCTTCGAGAAAAGTATGTATCGCGTCACGGCCGACGGGAAGCCGCCGCTGACCGGTGAATCGCCGAATCCCTCACGAACCTCAATTATCCGTGTGACCGTCTCACACGTACAAACGACGCCGCTGGCCGAAAGCGATACCAAACCATTTATGCGGTCGTCTGCGGTTGCTGGTGTTACGGACAGCATCCGGGTTCTAGCCGCCTCTAACCACCCCATCCCGGAGCACCCGCCGTCGTATCCATGAGTGAACGAATCTGGACCCGAAACCCCGGCGCACAGGAGCAGGAACGAAACACGCAGAACGGCCGACAGGAGGCCGAAACCGAACAGGAAGACACGAAGGGCGATACGCTGCAGTGTCCCGAGTGCGGCGGTCACGTCGTCACCGACGACGAACACGGCGAGACCGTCTGTAACGACTGCGGCCTCGTCGTGACCGCAGACTCCGTCGACCGCGGCCCCGAGTGGCGCGCGTTCGACGCCCGCGAGAAAGACGAGAAGTCCCGCGTCGGCGCGCCGACGACCAACACGATGCACGACAAGGGTCTGTCGACGAACATCGACTGGCGCGACCGCGACGCGTACGGGAACTCCCTCGGCGCGCGCCAGCGCCAGAAGATGCAGCGGCTCCGCACGTGGAACGAGCGGTTCCGCACCCGCG
>NZ_JAMYJY010000217.1:0-1002 GCF_024136985.1 Haloferax sp. AB510 | reverse complement strand
CACGTCTTCACGTGGCCCATCGAGAACGCGTCGGGCGACACCGTTTGGATTCGCGGCCCGCCGCGTTCGCCGCCGCGGCCGAGACCGCACGCGACCGGAACGCCTCGTGGCACCCCGTCAGCGAACCGCTCGTCGTCCGCCACATCAGTTGGGAGGGAACGGATGTCACTATCGTCTCGGCGTAGGGCACAAACCTCGCCCGTCGCCGCGCTCACCGCGTTATTCGTCGTCTGCGCGGCGATTTCGGGCTACGCGACGGTCCTCGACGACTCGCTGCCGACCACCGACCGCGACCTCGCACCCGCGACGCTGTCGAACGTCGAATCCACCCTCGCCGACGACTCGGGCGTCGTCGCCGTCTCGCGGCTCTCGGACGCGCTCGACGCCTGTCCCGACGGGTTTTCCTGCCGCATCGTCGTCGCGGTCGACGGCGACCGCCGAGCCGTCGGCCCTGACTCGCCAACCGACGCCGACGCCGACGCCGACGCCGATTCGACCCGCGTCAGCGTCCGCGTCGAACCCGGTCGCGTCGGCTTCGGAACGCTCCGGGTCGAGGTGTGGCGATGACCGACCTCGTTTTCGACGTGACCGTCTGCCTGCTGCTCGTGAGCGCGAGCATTGGCCTCGTCGTCACCGCGGACGCCGGCGCGAGTACAAGCGCCGACCACGCCGCTATCGACGCCGACGGAGTCGCCTCGTCGCTGGCGACGAGCACCGCCACAGTCAACTACTCGCTCGCCCCCGGCGTCGAGGCCGCGGACCCGTCGCTCCTCGATGCGGGCGGCGTCGACGCCCGCGAACTCGACCGGACCGCCCACGGCAGTCTCGCCGGTCTCCTCGCCCGCGCGACGCTCGGTGCGACCACCATCGACGGCGTTCGCCTGACCCGCGCCCGCGACGACTTCCGGACGCGGACCGCCGCTCGCGTCGCCTCCGAACTCCCAACTCGCGGTATCTCCGTCGCCGTCGCGTGGAGGCCGTTCCCCGGTGCGCCGGTCCGCG
>NZ_JAMYJY010000216.1:0-1053 GCF_024136985.1 Haloferax sp. AB510 | reverse complement strand
CCTTCGGCGAGGCCGACAAGCGCGTCGCGGCAGTCGGCGAGCGACTCGGTCCAGCCCGGAAGCGGCGTCGCCTCGCCGACGCCCGTCTCGCCCGCGACGTCGACCGCGACGAGGAGCCCTTCGCGGCGCTCGATATCGCCGCTGGCGGTCGAAAGCGGCGTTCGGAGGTCGACGGCGAACTCGCGGAGGCGCATCGTCACGCGAGGACGAGGCCGACCGAGAAGAGGACGGCGTAGAGCGCGAGGAGTTTGCCCGTGTCTTCGAGCGCCGGGTTGAGCTTCTCGCCTTTCGTCTCGGTCACGACCGTCCGCGCGATGCGGGCCGCGACGGGCATCGAGAACATGGGGAGAAGGACGAACCAGTCGAAGCCGGCGCGAGTCCAGAGGTAGGCGGGGACGACGTAGGCGAGCGCGAGCATGGCGACGTACTCGGCGCGGGCGAAGCCGTAGCCGAACCGGACCGCGAGCGTCCGCTTGCCCGTGGTCGCGTCTTCCTCCTTGTCGCGGACGTTGTTCACGACGAGGATGTTCGTGGAGATGGCCGCGATGGGGAGACTGGCGAGGACGGCGACGACGGTGACGGTCCCCTCCGGAATCCCGACGGTGAGCGGGGCCGCGAGGACGCTCGCGGCCTGCACGTAGAAGGTGCCGACGACGGCGACGAGGCCGAAGAAGACGAAGACGAACAGGTCTCCGAGGCCGTGGTAGCCGAGGGGGTACGGGCCGCCGGTGTAGGCGATGCCCGAAGTGACAGAGAGCAGGCCGATGACGAGGATTGGCACGCCGCCGACGTAGACGAGGTAGGTGCCGAGGAGGATGGCGGCGGCGAAGGTGAGGTACATCGCCCGCTTGACTTCGGCCGGCGGGATGAGTCCGCCCGCGGTGACGCGGGTGAAGCCCTCGCGGGCTTCGGTGTCCGCGCCCTGCACCGCGTCGTAGTAGTCGTTGGCGAAGTTGGTCCCGACCTGGATGAGGAGCGCGCCCACGAGCGCCGCGAGCGCGGGCAGCGGGGCGAACAGGTCGGCGTGGACGGCGACCGCGGTGCCGACGACGA
>NZ_JAMYJY010000215.1:0-1054 GCF_024136985.1 Haloferax sp. AB510 | reverse complement strand
GACGGCGATGTGGCCGCGCCGCCGCGCGTTCGGTAGGGCCGATTCGGTGCGCGCCGAGGCGGACGGCGTCGGCATCGAGGTCGTGTTCGGCGGTCGCGTCGTACTCGGCGACGGCCACGGCGTCGACGGCGTCGGCGACTCCCGAGGCGTCGGGCGCGGGTGTCGTCGGGAGGCCGGCGACCGTCCCGACGAGGACGGTCACGGCCAGCGAGAGCGCGGCCCACGTGTAGAGCGTATCGAGCGGTGCGTCGAGCATGGACCGGGGTGGTCCCGTCCGAGTATATAAACCTCAGCACGAGACGGCGACGGAAACGAAACCGGTGACGAGCGCCGCGAAGACCGCGACTCAGACGAGTGTTCCCGCGGCGGCGAATGCGACTGCGAACGTCGTCGTCGCCGACGCGAGCGCGCGGCCGACGCGGGAGGCAACGAGGTGGCGGTCGAGACCGTGTTCGACGCCGACCGAGAGCGTCGTCAAGATGACCGCCGAGAGGAGGACGTACGCGCCGACGGCCAGCCCGAGGTCGGCGGTCGAAAGCGGCGTTGCGACGGCCGTCTGGTCGAGCGACTTCGCGGGGGCCATCCCGTCGGCGAGCGCGACGGTCGCGCCGGCGACGAGCGGCCCGAAGACGGCCGCCGTGTTCGACAGCGTCTCCGTGACTGACGCGAGTTCGCGTCGGGCCTCGGCGTCGAGTCGGGAGAGCGCCGAAAGTTGGTCGGCCATCGAAACGATTGCGCAGGCCGGCGGGCGGCCTTCGCTGGCGGCGAGTCCGAGGAGCGTCGGCCCACGCCCGCGACGCGGGGGGCTCGGCGTCGATTCGAGGACGCCGTACTCGCCGCGGAAAGATTCGACGACGCCACGCGGAGCGGCGCTGGACGCCGACGGCCTCGTTCAGTAGGTCGCCCGTCTCGCCCGGGACGGAGGTGGCCGCGCGGGCGAGCGCGGATTCGACGGCCTCGCCCTCGCCGACGGCACGGCCGACGAGGTAGAGCGCGTCGGAGAGGCCGTCTTCGACCGCGCGGACGCGGGCTCTGAGCGCCACGACCGGGCGGG
>NZ_JAMYJY010000214.1:0-1147 GCF_024136985.1 Haloferax sp. AB510 | reverse complement strand
CCGACGGCGCTCACGCCGACGACCACGGCCGCGAGCGCCCGCGGGTCCGCCGCGAGCGGGCTGACAACCTCTAGCCAGACGAGTCCGAGCAGGCCGACGACGCTCGGCCACGACCCGAGTCGGTCGGGGTAGGGCCGCGACAGCCTCTCTGCCGCCGCGAATCGTCCCCGAAGCGCTGCGCCGAGCGTCCGCCACGGGTTCACAAGCGGCCACGCGTTCCCGACGAGGTAGGTGACCATCGTGAATCCCGCCCACCAGCCGACCCAGACGAGCAGGACGCCGAGGTTAGCGATGCCGACAGGCGGCCCGAACAGCCCGAAGGCGACGACGAGGACGAGCGCGGCGACGCCGAGTAGTCTGAGCGCGGCTTCCGCGGTCGCGACGCCCCCAGCCAACCCTCCGATTCGGACACCCGCGCGTCCGAAGGCGTCGAGCGTCTCGTCGTCGGTGACGAACGCCGACAGCAGAAAGGAGACGCAGACGACGCCGCCGCCGGAGACGACGACGAGCCAGAACGGGGCCGGAACCGAGCGGAGCGACCCGGCCAGCGAGCCGGCGTGCGCGAGCGCCGGAGTGGAAAAAGCGACCGAGGCGACCGCGAACGCGGCGAACCGGACTGCACCGCGTCGAGCCGCGGCGCGGACCTCCCTCTCGGCGCGCCGGCTCATCGTCGCGCCCGCTCCGCAAGCGACGGTCCGAACGCGAGCAGGGCCACGGCGGCGACGAACACCAGCGTCGAGATATCGACCGAGAGCGCCTGGAGCGCGCTCACGACGCCGGTGCCGCCGGCCGCGCCCGCGGCGAGGCCGCTGACGAGCGGGAAGGTACAGCCGACGCACGAGACGAGTCCGAGCGCCCCCGAGAGCGCGCTCTTCGCCGCGTCGAGGACGGCGGCGTAGACGAGGTACGCGAGCGCGAGGTAGCCGGCGACGCGGTACGGGACGAACGTCGCCGAAACGACTTCCCCGGCGTACCCGACCCGCGGCCCCCACCCCGGCGCGGCGAGCGAGAACTGCCAGCCGGTCTGGTGGTGCGCGGTGGTGTGTCCGTGAGTCCCGCCGAGGAGCGCGGCGAGGTCAACGGACACCAACCCGGCCAGCGACGCGAGGACGAAGAAGTACGCGGCGGCGACCGCGCCCGCGACGAG
>NZ_JAMYJY010000213.1:0-1223 GCF_024136985.1 Haloferax sp. AB510 | reverse complement strand
AACTACGCGGAGTTGCACGATCCGAACGCGGAGTACACGATGCGGGAGCTGTCGGCGGAGACGATGGGCGTGACGGCCAAGCGCGGCGGCGGTCGCGATGTCGAAATCACCGACGTGCAGACGACGATGGTCGACGGTAACTTCCCGTGGACGCTCGTCCGCATCTACACCGACGCCGGTATCGTCGGCACCGGTGAGGCCTACTGGGGCGCGGGCGTCCCCGAACTCATCGAGCGCATGAAGCCGTTCGTCATCGGCGAGAACCCCCTCGACATCGACCGTCTGTACGAGCACCTCGTCCAGAAGATGTCCGGTGAGGGCTCCGTCGAGGGCGTCACGGTCACCGCCATCGCGGGCATCGAAATCGCGCTGCACGACCTCGCGGGCAAGATTCTCGACATCCCCGCCTATCAGCTTCTCGGCGGGAAGTACCGCGACAAGGTGCGGGTCTACTGCGACTGTCATACCGAAGAGGAGGCCGACCCCGAAGCGTGCGCTGACGAGGCAGAGCGCGTGGTCGACGAACTCGGCTACGACGCGCTCAAGTTCGACCTCGACGTGCCGTCGGGCTTCGAGAAGGACCGCGCGAACCGCCACCTGCGACCCGGTGAGATTCGGCACAAGGCCGAAATCGTCGAGAAGGTCACAGAGCGCGTCAAGGACAAGGCGGACGTGGCGTTCGACTGCCACTGGACGTTCTCGGGCGGCAGCGCAAAGCGGCTCGCGGCCGCGCTCGAAGACTACGACGTGTGGTGGCTCGAAGACCCCGTCCCGCCGGAGAACCTCGACGTGCAGGAGGAGGTCACGAAGTCCACGCTCACGCCCATCACGGTCGGCGAGAACCGCTACCGCGTGACGGAACTGCGCCGCCTCATCGAAAAGCAGGCCGTGGACATCGTCGCGCCGGACATGCCGAAGGTCGGCGGAATGCGCGAGACGCAGAAGATCGCAGACGTGGCGAACCAGTACTACGTGCCGGTCGCGATGCACAACGTCTCGTCGCCGGTGGCGACGATGGCCTCCGCACACGTCGGCACGGCGATTCCGAACTCGCTGGCGGTCGAATACCACTCCTACGAGCTGGGCTGGTGGGGCGACCTCGTCGAGGAGACGGTCATCGAGGACGGGTACATCGAGATTCCGGAGAAGCCGGGCCTCGGCGTGACGCTGGACATGGACACCGTCGAAGCGCACATGGTCGACGGCGAGACGCTGTTCGACGA